>JAHIVC010000018.1 GCA_018816945.1 Bacteroidota bacterium
AAAAGATAAGATTCAAATAATTCAGAAGGTACTTGTACGTATTTTAAGAATGTCCATATTAATAAATAATCGAATAAGATCAGGTAAGGTATTAGCCATGTTCTCCTAACAAGGAAACCATATGCTTTGTAGAATTTAATTATTAAACTCAGTAATAAAACAATCAATAACTGATAGAAAATAAATAGTACTAAAGCTTGCGTAGATTTAATTTCTTTTTGATTTCCTCGGATGATTGAAAATAAAAATATTCCATTATCATCGTGAATATTTAGATCATTAGGTTCAACAGATATTGCATAATTCTCATTAAGTGCTGCACTACTAATAAAATTTGGGATTAAATATTCATTATGGTATTCATACTCATTTTTCACTAAAAGAGCTACTATCAATCTAATATCATTAATTTTTTTCTGAGAAATTTTATACCAGCCATTGGATAGTTTCACAATGGGTTGTTCATCTCGAGCGATAATACCTGATGGATCAATTAAATTTGACGACCAATAAATCAATGAATCTTTCTCAAAAAGATAAACCATTCCATTGATTGTGTTTAATTGAGCTGACCAATCCTCAGATGATTTTATCTGATTATTTAAATACGCTTCAAGTATCTCATCCGCAATCTTGTTTAAAACCTCACCTTTTTCATGTATTTCTTTCTCAAAAAGCTTTTTTATATGTTTATCGGATTGCTGTTCATTAAATGAAAACATCAATAAAAACAACACTATTGCTGAACAAAGTGTACTTATCAGGTGAACCCAAAAGGAGCGTCTAGCAACATTCTTGTTTTTCATTAAGGATTCCATAATCTAGATCTAACGATACTTTATTTAATAAAATAAATTAGACTCGAATAATTCATATCAGATTTTGCATGCATATTGGATCTTAGCCCATTTACTATTGCTTTAACTTTAGCTAAAACTGACTTACCCTCACTTAGCATACTCACATAATAAGCATCGTACTTCATTGGGTGAATACTAACAATACTCATACCAAATTTGCCAAATAATTTCTCAATTGTTTTAGGATTGAAATGATACAAATGCCTTGGCACATCATAAGCTGCCCAATTCTCCTTATATTTTATTGCATCCCAGGAATCAATATTCGGGACCGCCACTACTAGAATTCCATCAATATTTAGGGTAGACTTCAATTTTGGGATTACAAATTCGATGTCATGCAAATGTTCAAGTACATGCCATAAGGTGATTACATCAAATTTTCGCTCAGTAATTGTGGTCCAGAATTCAGGAGCTTCAACACTTAAACCCAATTTCTTGCTTACAGCTCTTGCATCACTATTTGGCTCTATCCCACTAGCTAACCAACCTTGGCTACTTGCGTACTTAATAAATAAGCCTGCTCCACAACCATAATCTAAAAGTGTTCCTCGTACTTTAGTAACCTTATGAATAAGGTTCAATTTATTCTTAATATTTATATTTCTTACAATATTGTAAATTCCTGAAATAATTGACTTATTGTCATCACTATGAGAATAATAATCTTCTGATTTATAATATGGAGGTATTTCTTCAATTGTTGGTCGAGGATTTGTAAAAACAAAACCACAATTTTTACATTGAGTTAATATAAACTCTTCTTTTGTAACTAAATAATCTCTGCATTTTAAGTAAATCATATTCTGATCTGAGTCACAAATCAAGCAATTTTTAAGTTTTTCCATACGCTAACGTTTCACGTGAAACAATTTTCATTTTCCATTATGTATTGCCAAAACAGAAATATCTGATGGCGAAACACCGCTAATACGAGCTGCTTGGCCAATAGTAGTTGGTTTAATTCTATTCAGTTTTTCTCGAGCCTCATAAGATAAAGCTTTTATTTTATGATAATCAAAGTCAGTATCCAGCTTCATCTTTTCAAACTTCTCAAATCTATCAGCCAATTCCTTTTCTTTAACGATATAACCTTCATATTTAATTAGGATTTCTATTGATTCTATCAATGCTGGATCTAAATTTTCATATTTAATCACTATATCGTTTGCTTTTTTACTATGTTCAATTAATTCAGGTAAATTGACTTGAGGGCGTAAAACAAGTGTTGCAATTTTTGTCTTTTGTGTAATAATGTTTGTATCCTTCGATATGAGATATGGATTTATATCGTCAGGATCAAGGCTTACATTCTTTAATTTATTAATAATCTCAGCTATTTTTTCATTCTTATTATTTACAGCCTCCATTCTTTGCTCATCAGCTAAACCAATTTTATAACTTCTTTCTGTCAATCTGATGTCTGCATTATCCTGCCTAAGCAATAAACGATACTCAGCCCTTGATGTAAACATCCTATAGGGCTCATCTACACCTTTTGTAATTAAATCATCAATTAACACCCCAATATAGGAATCTGATCTCTTTAAGATGAAAGGCTCTTTTTCACAAGTGAGCTGGTGTGCATTTATGCCCGCGATTATCCCTTGTGAAGCGGCCTCTTCATAACCGGTTGTTCCATTTATTTGTCCTGCAAAAAACAAATTTGCAATCAATTTTGTTTCTAAAGTATATTTTAACTGAATAGGTGGGAAATAATCATATTCAATAGCGTAACCTGGTCTAAATATTTTTGCATTTTCAAATCCCGGAATTTTTTTGAGAGCTTTATATTGGATATGATCTGGTAATGACGATGAAAACCCATTCACATAATATTCAATCGTATTCCACCCTTCAGGTTCAATAAATAATTGATGTCTATCTTTATCAGAAAATCGATCAATTTTGTCTTCTATGGAAGGGCAATATCTTGGCCCAATTCCCAGAATCCTCCCACTAAACATTGGGGATTCATGAAAGCCATGTCTTAGTGTATCATGAACAGAAGTATTTGTGTAGGTAAGATAACAACTTCTTTGTTTTTGAAGTTTTGGAGTGTTGGTGAATGAAAACTTACCTGGAATCTCATCCCCCTTTTGTTCTTCCATTTTCTCAAAATCAAGGGATCTTCCATCTACACGAACAGGAGTTCCGGTTTTCATTCTACTTGATTCAAATCCCATCTTTATCAACGATTCAGTTAACCCAACTGAAGCTCTTTCTCCTATTCTACCGCCACCAAAAGTTTTTGTTCCAATATGAATTTTGCCATTTAGAAATGTACCATTGGTCAGAATGACAGCCAATGCATTAATCACTTGACCCATTCCTGTCTTAACGCCTACTATACGATTATCCTTTTCAATTATCTCTGTAACCATATCCTGCCAAAATTCTAAATTTGGTTGGTTTTCTAATATCTCTCTCCATTTTCTTGAAAAAAGCATACGATCACTTTGTGCCCTTGGGCTCCACATAGCAGGACCCTTCGATTTGTTCAACATACGGAATTGAATCATTGTATGATCTGTAACGATTCCTGAATATCCTCCTAATGCATCAATTTCACGAACTATTTGGCCTTTAGCGATACCACCCATCGCAGGATTACATGACATCTGAGCCATGTTCTCCATATTCATTGTAATTAATAGGACGGAAGATCCCAAATTCGCAGCTGCAGCTGCGGCCTCGCAACCTGCATGCCCGGCTCCAACAACAATAATATCGTATTTTTTAAACATAATTATGTTCCACGTGAAACTTTATAACTTTTTTCAAAGTTATATATATGACTTTACAAATCCTAAATTTTAGTCTATCCGTTGCCTATTAAGAAACTATGCAACATTTTCTTTTAGAATATATCAGATATTAATCTTATTTATTTACACTATAACCACTATTAGGGAAAACCTTAAAGTTAAAATATGCAATTTTGTGGAGGGATAATTCTTATTACACTTTATCTAAATAAGCGTCTTCTAGTTCACTCATTAATTTCCTAGCAATCGCACTTTTATCAGAATATCCTATTAAATGAAGTAGCCCATGAATCAATAACCTTCTAACTTCTTTTGTTGTTGTTTGCTTATACAATACTGCATTTTCCTTAGCTCTTTCAATACTGATAAAAACATCTCCGGACAGAATACCCTTATTTTCTGAATTATCAAATGTGATGACATCAGTCAAATAATTGTGCTTAAGATATTCTTTATTTATTTTTGATAGATAATTATCATCACAAAAAATAATATTTAGCTCCCCAATCTTTTTACTCTCAGAAGCAGCACATGCAATAAGCCAAAGCCGTATCTCTTTAATACCCTTTACTTTATATTCGATATTTTCGTAAAAAAAATAGATTTTCGGTACCAGAGTTTTCGTTATGCTCAATTTACTTTTAGTTGTTGATTTAAGTAATTATTAAGGTAATTTTTTCTATGTCTTGATAGTTTCTCTGCCACCCCTTCATTAATAAAAGTTAAAACAATCACTCGTTCTATACTATCAACAATTAAATCATCACATAAAGCATTTATCATAAAAAGAGAATTATCCGTCTCTGATCGGGTTTCAGTTAACAATTCCCGATCATTACTAAAAAGGGTAAGATCTAATTCATTTGAAAAGTCTTCAAAGACAAATGAGAATTCTTTTTGCTCGTTCTTGAAAGAGATTTTTACTCCCAAGTTCTTAGCTTCTATAATATTTACAACCTCCGAAACTGCGATAATCATGTTTCCCAGAAACGTATCATTAATATTGAACCCAACGCAAATATGCTCTACGAAACTTTCAATTCGATTTAGACTCTCGTTTCTATTTCTTAAAACAATTGTACTCATTTTTACTATAGCTTAAAAATTCCGAATAATTCTCTTGAATGTTGACTTATGTTTAAATTTTTAATATTTATATCAGTTTATACTATTTTTTTTTGATAGGGTTACTAATTTTTTTAAATTTTTCGCTAATGGAAACTCTTAAGGATTCACTATTTAGCTTGCAATTTAAAAAATTCTTTAAAAATGCCACCCAGATTTGCTAAAGAAAGATCTTTTTCTGTAGTCTCTTATCTTTAACTGCTTCTTTTTGTGTATAATACGATCAATAGTATTATTGATCATGCAAATTATTTCTGTCATAAAAATATTTAAAATTAAATTAATATTTAGATAAAAATATCCAAATCCCAGAAGATTGCCTCAACACTGCATGCCAAGAGCGTTTATTTATATATTTGCACAATAAAATATTTCACGATGACTAAAAGAGTACGTGTAAGATTTGCTCCAAGCCCGACTGGACCTTTACATATTGGTGGTGTTAGAACTGCAATATTTAATTATTTATTTGCTAAAAAGCATGCTGGGGACTTTATTCTAAGAATTGAAGATACAGATCAAAACAGATACGTTCCGGGAGCGGAAGAATACATTATCCAAGCTTTACATTGGCTTGGAATTGATCCTAATGAAGGAATAGAGCAAGGCGGTCAATTTGGTCCCTATCGCCAATCAGAACGTAAAACCATATATAAACAATATGCAGATCAATTAATACAAAAGGGTCATGCATACTATGCTTTTGATACCTCCGAAGAGCTAGACCTAATGCGTGAACTACTACAAAGTGAGAAGAATCCAGTTCAGCAATACAACGCAATTACGCGTATAAATATGAAAAACTCATTAACCCTTTCATCTCAAATTGTTGAACAAAAACTTTCTAATAAAGAGCCTTATGTTATAAGATTAAAACTACCTGATGATGAGGTTATAACTTTTAATGATACGGTTTTGGGTGAATTTAATTTTCATTCCTCTCAATTAGATGACAAGATTTTATTTAAATCCGATGGAATGCCAACTTATCATCTAGCTAACGTTGTCGACGATCATTTAATGCAAATTACCCATGTTATACGAGGCTCAGAATGGACAAATTCTACCCCTTCACATATTTTACTATATAAGTACTTTGGCTGGGAGAAAGAAATGCCTCTCTTCTCACATCTGCCACTTTTACTTAAACCGGACGGAAAAGGTAAATTAAGTAAGCGTGACGGTGATCGTTTAGGATTTCCAGTATTTCCCTTAGATTGGGTTAATTCAGACACTTACGAAAAATCTTCAGGCTTCCGTGAAGCCGGTTATTTTCCGGAAGCTTTTTTAAACTTTTTGGTATTACTCGGTTGGAATCCTGGTATCAATCAGGAAATATTTACTAAAGAACAACTAATACAATTATTTAGTCTTGATCGTATAGGTAAATCAGGTTCAAAATTTGATCTGGAGAAAGCTAAATGGTTTAATCATCAGTACTTACAAAAAAAATCCAGTATAGAAATAGCTTCTATTTTTTCAACAATCTTAGAGGAAAAAGGCATCAACTCAATTGAATTTCCAATCCTAAAAATAATAGATCTTATCAAAGATCGGGCAACTTTCATATCAGATTTTTGGGAGCTGACCCATTACTTTTTCCAAGCACCAATTAGCTATGATCCACAAATTATTAAGAAACGCTGGAAAGAGGATACCCCACAAATGTTAGAAGAAATAATACTACTCATATCAAACATACAAGAATTCAATCCAATTGCCTTAGAGAGTGCTTTTAAACAACATATTGAGGAAAAACAATATAATATGGGACAAGTGTTGAATACATTAAGATTGTCTTTAGTTGGCTCATCTCAAGGTCCATCAGTGTTTGAAATAGCCCATATTCTAACTGCAGATGAGACAGTTAGGAGAATTAGAAAAGCAATTCAACAAATAAATTAGAACATATATGTCAATCATATCAATTGAAGGAATGGAGTTTTTTGCTTATCATGGTTGTTTTAAGGAAGAGCAAATTATAGGTACAAAATTTATTGTTGACCTTTTCATTGAGACTGAAACAAGTCTTGCTGAAGAAACAGATGATTTAACAAAAACAATAAATTACCTAGAAGTTTATTCGATTGTTAAAAAAGAGATGGAAATTAAATCAAAACTTTTAGAAAATGCCGGGAGACGAATATTAAGCTCCCTAAAACATAATTTTCCGAATACTAAAAATATGACTGTTAAAATTTCAAAGCTAAATCCACCTCTTGGTGGAAAAATTAAAAACGTAAGTTTAACTATTAAACTATAAAATGGAACTGGAAGAAAAAGAAATTTGTCCCAAATGCAAAAAAAAATTTTCATGCTCTAAATCAAATAAATGTTGGTGTTATGAAATTGGATTAGATTCTAATCAATTGGCAAAATTAAATACTAATTATGAATACTGCCTTTGCCCGAATTGTATTGAAGAATTAAAGAATCAAAATAAGCCTTAAAAACTAACAATATGTATATAGGAAAATAATTATCTTTGTACTCTCAAATTGGTCTCGTGGCCGAGTGGCTAGGCAGAGGTCTGCAAAACCTTCCACAGCGGTTCGAATCCGCTCGAGACCTCAAAAAAGCCTTCAGAATTTTCTGAAGGCTTTTTAATTTATTTATTTATCCTCTTACTTTACTTCTATATAATACTTCGCTAGCTCAAGTGCCCATTTTTCCATCAATTCCTGATTTAAATCGACTGGCGGTTTTGCATCTTTCGGTAAAAATGACTTATATGGATGTTTTATTGAATAATCCTTAAACTCTTTTATAATAGCGTTTCTTAATTCTTCATTCATAAATAAATCTATCGCTGAAGCAGCCATTACTTTGGCACCAGCATTTAAACCTTTCCATGCAGTTGAGCCAAAGTTAGCAGTTACATTTGACCAATGATGACTAATCCCTCCTGGAACTCCACCCGGGAAACGAAGAGATGCTGTTGGTGCCACTAAAGTCACATCCCCCACATCTGATGAACCACCTCCAACAAATGTTTCTTTTGATGCTTTAAATTCTTTAATTTTCGTTGGCATTCCATTTTCTTCTTGACCAAGTTCCTTCTGTAATGCTTTTGCAAATTCATTTTCTTCTTCGGTCCATGCCGGCATTCCAATAAGATCCATATTTCTTTGCAATAGTTCAGCCATACCCTTATTTGAATGCCTCTGATGTGCAGCAGCGATAGTACGAACTTCGAACAGTTCCGTTCCTGTTGCAAGAGCAGCACCTTTTGCACAATCCAAAACTCTTTCAAACATTTCCTCAACTTTATCATCACTATTTCTAATATAATACCACACAGTAGCTTTATCAGGAACAACATTAGGGGCTTCACCACCGGCAGTAATCACATAATGCATTCGCTCAGTGTAAAACAAATGCTCCCTTAAATAATTAGTAGAAACGTTCATAATCTCAACTGCATCTAAAGCACTTCTTCCTGACCAAGGTGCCCCCGCACTATGAGCCGTTTTTCCTTTAAATGTAAAAAAAGTAGAAATTATCGCATTGCCACTTACCCCATATTCTGTACTGAATTCGCTACTACTATGATTATCTATAACAAAATCAACGTCTTCAAATAGCCCCGCTTTGATCATATACGGTCTGCTTATAATTGTTTCTTCAGCAGGAGATCCATAAACACGAATCGTGCCTTTAAAGCCGAATTTTATCATCGCTTCTTTTATAGCAATTGCAGTAGCAGTAGCGGCTGTGCCCATCGTATTATGTCCACACCCATGTCCGGGAGCTCCATTAATTAATGGCTCCTGTTTAGAAACTCTACCTTTTTGAGAAATCATAGGTAACGCATCAAATTCGCCCAAAATTGCAATAACAGGCTTTCCTGATCCATAGGAGGCCACAAAAGCAGTTGGCATCCCTGCCACACCTCTTTCTAAAGTAAATCCTTCGGCTTCCAAGGTAGAAGCTAAAAGTGCTGACGATTTAAATTCTTGCATCCCCAATTCAGCGTATGACCAAATGGCATCGGAAATTTTCCCGAATTTCATTATTGTTTTTTCATTACTTAAATAATTTAATGCATAGGTTTTTTCCGCATACTCATTTGCTTTTGTATTATTTTTTTGAGAAAACATTTCAACATTTAGTAGTAATGCAAGAAGTAAGACTAACAACTTTTTCATGGCTTAGTATTTAATTAATTATTTGGTTTCTTTTCCTGATTTTTCGAAATGAGTATTATACCAGTTGATTATTCTGTCCCAATAATCATAAAAATCACTTTCATTACTAGCATTGCCAGCTCCATGACCACCATTATAGTAATTAACCCACATCACTTCTTTGCCTAACCTCCTTAATGCATAATACAATTCTCGTGAATTAACCGCAGGAACATTCCAATCACCTTCGCCAGTGAGAAGAAGATGAGGGGTATTAATTCTATCGGCAAACAATACAGCAGATGTGGCTATATACTTGAGGGGAGCATCCCAAAGGGTTTCTCCAATTCTATCCTGCCCATTTTCGGCGGCTGCATAATTTCTCGTTCCAATACGAGGGCTATCACCCAGAAAACTAATAATATTTACTTTGCCTGAGATATTAATAGCGGCAGCAAAACGATTAGTTTGGGATATCAATAAGGAAGTAGCATAACCACCGTAACTTGTTCCGTGTACTCCTAATTTTGTTTCATCAATAAGACCTTGATCAATTAATTTGTTTATACCCGCAGTAATTCCTTTAATCCAAGCTTCTCCAGGATAACCTTTTTCAAGATTAACGGATGGCTTAAATCCAAAAAACCCGGCATTTGAAATTAAGTTCATAGACAAACTATAACCATTATCGAAAAAAGTTTCATAAATCTCACAAACGAGCGGATATTTCTTTGTAGAATCATAATTTACAGGATAATACAAAATTCCATTTAACTCTTTCCCATCAGAGTCCCTATATTTTACGAGTTCGCTTTTAGTTAATTTTTTAGTATTAATCCAGGGATTTAGGTCAGTTAATTGTGTACGACTTCTAAAATCACTTGCCTGTTTAAAAAAATTATCTGGTTGGTCACCATCCGAAAAATTATAAAAAAACTTACTTCCATCTTTGGACATTTTCCATCTTGAGTATAAATTAGAATCCTTAAATAGCTCCTCCATTTTCATATTAACAATATCGTATTTAAACAGCCCTCTATCCCATTTATCCTTCGCTGAATAAGACATAAACCAGTATTTTGCATCAGGACTCCAGCTTACAATATTTAACTCTGCTTCCTTTTCTTTATTCTCAGGAAATTCATAAACCATTTTTGTTAGGCTATTCTCTGAATTAATGAGCCAATAACCCTTTTTAGAAGAAACAAGAACATTTTTATTATCAGGACTCCACTGTTCAACCGAAAACTTAACTTTCGAAGTATCAGTCAGTATAATTTCAGTAGTATCAAACGAAATTAGTTTAGCTTTTTCTTCATAAATATTTCGCACAAAAACCTTCCCAGAATCAGCATAAGCATATTTCAAATTCTTATCATCCCATCTAAATGATTTAGCAGCCTTATATTTTTTCTCAAGGATCGTTCTCTCCTTATTTGAAAGCTTCAATTTCACCAATTCAAATTCAGAACCACCTTCTCTTTCATACACTGTTTTTATAGGGTAGTTCTGAATAAAAACCAGATCAGATCCATCTTCCAAAATTCTAATATCACTATAAGTACCTTCTTTTGTTAAGAATTCTACTTTTGAATTTTTAGGATCCACGCTTGCCAAAATTTTAAGATTATTATGGATTCTTATAGCATCCCATTTCAAAAAAGGCTGTTTTGAATCATAAACAGTAATGGGTCCAATGGTAGCTTCCTTAAAGAGTGAGTCAGCTTTTTTAGACCAAGTATTTTCGCGTAACGATAAAATGATCGATTCATCTTTTTTATTCCATAATAATTGCGAGTTAGAGGCGATTGGATATTTAAGTTCCGGCTTTACTTTTTGTAATTTTTGCTTCTCAATATCATAAATATAAAGAACAAATAGTGGATCTTCGTATTTAATAATTGCAAGCCAAGTCCCATCCGGAGACCACTTTAGACTACCAAAAATTCCTTTTTCCTTAAATGGAAATATTTGCTCCTTTGTTTCAGTATTAATAATAACCAGTTCACTATAATTCGGTGCAATATAATTAGCATCACCATATCGCTTATGATCAATATTCTGGCGATCCTTCATTGTTCTTATAAAACCCGCAGCATAATTTCCATTATCAGTTAAATCGACCAAACTGTATGACCTAACTAATAAAGCATCTTCTGGAGTGAAAGCAGTGAGTTGGGCATTAGCGGCTGATGTTATAAAAATCAGGGAAATAAATATAAGACTAAGTTTCTTCATAGCTAAATTTATTAAGTTTAATCAATAAATTTAACAATACTATTCAATTATAATGACTTGTATATACTAATGGTAGGTTATTATGGACAAGCATGCAAAAATTATAGTTCAGTCAAATATTTAAAAATCCGAATGGCCAATATTCTGTCATGAAAAAGTGCTATTCATCATTAATAGAAATACTTTAAACGCTTAGATTATCCATAGCCATTCAATGATAAATTTACAATTAGAAGTGAAATTTGCATTATAAAGACTAATAAGGATTCCAATAAAAGATTCTTTATTGGTCTTTATTCATTTTTGCCCACGAATCTTTTAGGGAAACGGTTCTGTTAAAAACAAGCTTATCAGGTTTAGAATCCAAATCAACGCAGAAATAACCATTTCGCTCAAATTGGTATTTTGATTCGTGAATGGCATCGGCTAAAACAGGTTCAACATAACCATTTACAATTTGAAGTGAGTCAGGATTAAGGTTTGATTTAAAATCCTTATCTTCTTCCACTAGATCTGGGTTTTCATTGAGAAATAAACGATCGTAAAGCCTTATTTCTGCAGGAATTGCATGTGGGGCCGACAACCAATGGATGGTTCCTTTAACTTTTCGTGTCAGAGGTATTCCACTTCCGCTCTTTGTATCCGGATCGTAAGTACAAAGAATTTCAATTATTTCACCTTCCGAATTTTTAACAACCTCATTACATTTAATTACATAAGCATATCTAAGTCTAACTTCATTTCCAGGTGCTAATCTAAAAAATTTACCGGAGGGATTTTCCATAAAATCCGCTCTTTCTATTAATAACTCATGTGAGAAATACAATGTTCTTTTTCCTGCCGACTCATCTTCCGGATTATTGGTAGCTTCAAGTTCTTCAAACTGACCTTCAGGATAATTGGTAATTACAATTTTAATGGGATCTAAAACCGCCATTACTCGATTAGCTCTTTTATTTAAATCCTCTTTAATGCTATACTCAAGTAAGGCAACATCAATTACGTTATCACGTTTAGCTACTCCGATAATATCGGCAAAATTACGAATTGATTCAGGTGTATAACCCCTTCTTCTTAAACCGGTAATTGTTGGCATTCGAGGATCATCCCAACCATTCACTAAGTTTTCTTCAACTAACTGTAAAAGCTTACGTTTACTCATTATGGTATAAGTCAAATTCAATCGAGCAAACTCAGTTTGTACAGGTCGATAATCTCCTTCAATAATTTGATCCAGATACCAATCGTAAAGCGGACGATGTACCTCGAATTCGAGGGTACAAATTGAATTTGTAATACCTTCAATATAATCCGATTGTCCATGAGCAAAATCATACATGGGGTAGATGCACCATTTATCTCCCGTTCGGTGATGGTGCGCTCTCTTTATACGATACATGGCCGGATCGCGTAATTGCATGTTAGGAGAAGCCATGTCGATTTTTGCACGTAAAATTCTGGCTCCGTCAGGAAACTCGCCATCTTTCATACGTTGGAACAAATCTAAATTTTCTTCGATACTTCTATTTCTATATGGGCTTTCAATACCTGGCTTAGAAGGTGTACCACGCTGCGAGCTCATTTCTTCAGTAGATTGATCATCAATATAAGCTTTTCCCTTTTTAATAATTAACACTGCCCAATCGTATAATTGATCAAAATAATCAGAAGCATAATATAATCGATCTTCCCAATCAAAACCCAACCATTTTACATCTCTCATAATGGAATCAACATACTCTACATCTTCCTTAGCTGGATTTGTATCATCAAATCGAAGATTGGTCAGTCCATTATATTTCTTTGCTAAACCAAAGTTTAAACAGATTGATTTTGCATGTCCGATATGTAAATAACCATTGGGTTCGGGAGGGAAACGGGTATGTACCCTTCCGCCGTTTTTACCTTCGCTGATATTTTTTTCGATCAGTTGTTCGATAAAGTTTAATGATGTTTTCTTCTTTGATTCGTCTTCGATGTGGTTCATATTCATTGTTAAAAGCTTAGGCGGCAAAAATAGTACTAAATGTCTATTAATTCAACTTCTTTTATTTTAAAAAGCATGAAATATCCATACTACCGTTGTTCATACTCACTACGAATATTAATAATGGATATTCTACCGAAAAATCGGGACAAGTTATGTGACCATTAAAATCAAAATTATTAACACATGAAATCGAACAAAAAAAAATCCTGACCTCTTTCGATATTGAGATGTCAGGATTTCAGATATTTTAGTTTCAATTATTTGAGGAAGTACCACATTTCTATAAATACTGATACTTTAGATCAATAAAAAGATATGTGTTGAAAATGATTTTTTTAAGATTTTATCCAAAATAATTAATGAAAATACGGCTACTAAACTTATTATTATAATCGGCGATACATGAAAGTCTTTAAATATGGCTTGAAGGCTATTAAAAATATTAAAAGATAGGCTTGGAAGTTGAACATTTTCCATATTTACCCCACCAAATATCCCATTTATAAACGACCAATCAAGGCCGAAAAGTACAAAACTCGCTGCAATAAAACCAAGTCCAATCAATAACCAATATTTTAAACTTAAAATTGGTTGATTTGCATTCTTGCTGGCCAAATCTAATTTAATACGATTCATTACCCCTGCTGTAAAGTCAGCCGATGGTTGATCCAATGAAGCTTTTGTGAGCATCCTCTTCAATAGATCGTCTTTTAAAAAATCCATGTTTGTCATAATTTCCTCCTTCATATCAATTCGCCTATCCTGTATTTAAGCATAACGTTTATATGCTCATAAAGTTTCTTCCTGGTGCGGTGAAGTTTAACTTTAACATTTGATACCGATAGGCCGGTAATTTCACTTATTTCTTCTATTGTTTGTTCTTCTAGATAAAACATTGTTAATAACAGGTTGTCTTCTTCAGGTACTTTCTTTAGGGCCATCTCAAAATATCTCTTTTTATCATCTAGGCTCAAACCACCAGTTTCATCCAGAATTTCATCAAAGGTATAATTTTCTATAATGTGATCATCAATAGCCAATACCTCAAGACTTTTTTTCCTGGTTTTAGAAACAGCCGTATTAAAAGCGATTCTGTATACCCATGTAGAAAATTTAGCCTCTCTTTTAAAATTTTTTAAAGATTGAAAGACTTTTAAAAATACATCTTGCGCAATTTCTTCTGCATCCTCCCTGCTTTTTAAGATTCGGTTCGCGATTGTGAAAACCATTGCCTTATGTCGATTGATCAATTCGGCAAAAGCTGCGGTTTCTCCATTCAGAACCTTATCTATATAATATAAATCTTTCTGTTGCATCATTCACATGATTAGACTACAATAATTGAAATTCGTTACAATATACAATCAGAAATATTTTTAGGCTATAGGAAATCGGTAAAAAGTATTTTTAAGATGGTGGATTCAGGAATATAAGTTCTAAGCTTATTACTAGCATTAATAATACTGATTTTGAACCATTCGTAACCCAATAAATAATCTTGCGTCATATGAGTAGAAAACGCATTGTTTAACTAAAAATTTAAAGTCATGAGCGAACAAGTAGGAGCAGCATTTATTCTCACAGTAATATTCGGGTTTATATTCGCCATCGTTTATCTGGGAATACGTAGAAAAGAAAGAATGGCATTATTAGAAAAAGGGGTAGATGCCTCATTTTTCATCTCTAAAAAAACAAGTTCAACAACCCTTAAATTCGGGATGCTATTTGTAGGAGTTGCCATTGGTATTTTATTAGGGAATATCCTTGAATATGCCACACCCTTAGATGAAGAAGTAGCTTATTTTTCAATGATTTTCCTTTTCGGTGGATCAGGATTAATTATCAATTACTTCATTGAGAAGAAAAACGAAGAAAAGTAGTGAAACTGCAGAATTAAGTAGAAAGGAGGCCTTTGAGCCTCTTTTTTTATGCCTTTAACGGAAATTCATGTAAAACTGTATAAATCGGACCAGTGCTTTTTAATATGCTTTCATACAAATAAATTTTATCAACCTCCACTTTTTGAAATGTTAAGTCCTGATGTTTTTGTATAATTTTTTGAAACAATATTTTATCATTTAGTTGTTTTATCCTTCCTAAAGTTAAATGGGGTACAAAATTCTGGCGATCATTGACATATCCAATCTTTTCAAGATTCGTATTGATATCCTTTTCAAGTTCTTTCAGTTTTACATCATTTGATATTCCTGCCCAAATCAACTTTGGTTGATAAATGCAGCCAAAAATCCCTACTTTTTCAATATCGAATTCAAATTTTGTCTTTGGATATAAAAGATTCTCAAGATTTAAAATGATGGAATTAATTTTTTCTGAATGCGTTTCTCCAAAAAACTTAAGCGTAAGGTGCATATTTATTAGTCTCACCCACTTAATTCGCTCATGACTTAAACCCTTCTTTAATTGTTCGATTGCACTCATAAAATCAGTTTGAGGTTGAATTTCAATTGCCAGAAATATACGCTTTGATTTTAGCATCTTTTAACATATTTAACTTATTGTATATTTTAATATTTGTACTTTTGCAAAAAAAATTACGTCTAACTTTTTACCTTATAAAAATACAACAATGACCAATACAAGTAAGAAATTTAGCTGGAGGGCATTTATCAGTTTCGGATTGACTTATTCATTCATCATCATTTTTTTAACCGGGATTGTGCTCTATTTAGCTCCAGCCGGGAGAATAGCACAATGGGTTAATTGGAGGTTTGCCGGTTTTTCAAAAGATGAATGGCAAGCTATTCATACCATCTTTTCCTATCTATTTGTCATCCTTTCAATTTTTCACTTATTTACAGCTAACTGGAAAACTTTTGTTTCTTATCTGAAAAATAAGACTCAAAATGGTTTAAATAAAAAACGTGAACTTTTTATTTCAACTATTCTAACTATCGCTATATTTTTGGGGATCCTATTTTCAGTTCCCCCCTTTAGTTCGGTCATGGATTTGGGCGAATATTTAAAAAGCTCTTGGGAAAACGAAGAATCGACACCTCCAATCGCACATGCTGAACTACTAACTTTAACCGAATTGGTCGTGCAATTAAACAATATGCCAATCGAAAAAATTGAAGAAAAACTGATAGCCAATAAAATAAAATTTGAGAATATAAACCAAACATTGGCAGAAATTGCAGCAATAAATAAGATTACGCCTAATGAGCTTTACAATATCATAAGTAAAAAATCAGGCGCAGGAATGCCGGGTGCAGGAATGGGTAAAAAAACCCTTGCAGATATTGCCGTTGAAAACAATAAGGATGTTGATGAATTAATTAATTTACTGAAAGACAAAAACATTATTGCAACCAAAGATAAAACGTTGAAAGCCATAGCCGAAGAGTATGATATGGCTGCAAAAGATATTCATGAAATCATTCTTCCAACAAAATAAAAGCTTGTTTCAAGATATATTTTCTCCTTATTGGTATTATCGGAAAATATCCTAAATTTGCACGCAAGTTGGGGCATTAGCTTCCCGATTCGTTTCACTCATCGGGACAGGCAACTTCGCTAATGCCAAATAAGAAAGTTTGAAGTTGTATAACTTAGGGGGCATTAGCTCAGTTGGCTAGAGCGTTTGACTGGCAGTCAAGAGGTCATCGGTTCGATTCCGATATGCTCCACAAAAAAAAGGAAGGCATCTGTCTTCCTTTTTTATTTATGCCTTAATCCTTAACACAACGCACAGAAAAACCTAAATTCTTATAATAATTGAATCTGTTTACCCAATGATCATCGTAGAACATTTCGTGGTACCAGGCACGAGTCGCGTCGTGCTCTGTAGAACTCCACCAATATCCTGTGCTCCCAAGTTCCAAAAATTGTCCGTTGTCGCGGGCACCACCCGGAAGAGCAGTAAAGCCTGTTTCATTTGTTGCACCTAAATTAGGGCTGAACCAATGGCTTGTGCCTGCTTCTTTTAGTTTACCACCTGCATGATCTTCACCACCCAAATAGGACGTCAGGGTCCTCCACTCATCATCTGTTGGCACATGCCAACCTGTTGGGCAAAGTTTACCAGTATTCACGGTGTACCAGTTGTACAATGCACCATAAGTAGCTTTATTGGCTGCAGCATCATTGTTATACCAACTATAACCGGGGCTTACTAAATTGCTCAAATCAACATTGCTAGTAGCCAACGGGATAGGTGTGTTATCATTATACTTTGTGGTTTTAAGGTTTTCGGCCATCCAAACTTGTGTACCTATTGTAACTATACCATAATTATTACCGTCACTGTCGGTTAACGTATCACCTGATGTTTTTTCATCACTACCCTTTTTACAACTAATAGAAAGCATTATAATAAACAATATCAGTACTATGGAATTAATCCAGACTCTGTTGTTTTTTTTCATGTCAATTTATTTTTAAAGGTTAATAATATAACCATTTAAGGTTTCTTGCCATTTTTAAGCTTGCATTCAAGCTTATCGCTAACTTGTGTATGCGTCCAATGTTTCCATGATTAGCTTGGAATATCTTTCAAATAACATAGTAGTTGCCAATACCATAGGTTACTTTTTTCGAGAGAAAATCAAATATATAAAATTTTTAAGAATTTTCATCCTACATTTCGGAGAATATTACTTTGTGACTTTTTAAATTTATTGATATTTAATTCCGCTTATCCGAATCAATAAGTAAGGCGGGATATGCTGAACAAAAAAAGGAAAGCACTTGCCTTCCTTTTTCATTTAATACCTGAATGAAATGTTCAAAGTTATCCTTCTACAAAATTGCTTTTAACGAAAGAATAAAGTTTCTGCCCGGAGCAACTATCCCCGAACTGTAAGGCCTGTAACGCTGATCGGTTAGATTTTCCAATCCGGCACTCACCGTCAATTTTTCGGTAAGCTGGTACATGGCTTTAAAGTTCAACGTGTACCATCCCGGAGAATAAGGATTGCCATTTGCATCAATTGCATATATTTCCGGTTTGCCTTTTTCTTCTTCTGCTAAATCTTCATATTTACGATCTCCGCTATAAATTGCATATAATTGCATATTCAGCTTGTTTTTATTATAAATCAACCGCGAAATACCGAACCATGGAGGTGCATGACGAGAAGGACTCGTTGTTCCATCATCCAGTTCTTCTTCACCCACCTGATAATTGAAATCTGATAAAATACCAAATCCGGATGGTAATTTAATTTCAATTCCGGCCTGAATACCGTATACATTTGCAACAGCTGCATTTTGTATTGCCTGAACCTGACTAAGTTCTCCGGCATACACGATACTATCAAGTCCATTCAACATAAAATCACGCCTTACCATTGCATTTTTAAGTTTGGTATAATAACCGGTCAGGTCTATTTTCACAACATCATTAAAAACCCTGGCAACTCCTAAATCCAAATTATAAGCATATTCTGCCTTGAGATTTGGGTTAGGAACAGTAACTGCACCCGGCTCCGAATCGAATACCTTTCCCACATCATCAACATTGGGCGATCTAAAACCGGTTGCAGCATTTGCATTAATAACCCACTCTTCCGTTGGACGATAAACAACACCAAAACTGCCGGTCAACGAACCATTATCAATTTTTGCTGTAGTAAAAGGAAAAGGATAAAAACGGGTATCAAAATCTGCATCAAGTTTAAAATAATTATATCTCAACCCTGTTTGTAATAAAACCTTTTCTGAAACCTTAAACTGATCAGAAATATAGGCACCATATGAGGCCCATGTTGATAGCGGGTAACGACTTGCCCCGTCCTGACTTATTCCGGTGATAATATTTTTGTCTATTCCTGTAGAGGTAACATCGTTCCAAACAATCTCCAAACCATAGAAAAGTTCATTTTTCGAATTCAGCGCTTTTACAAAGTCAAGATTAAAGGAAGTTGCATCCACCTTTTCAATTCGGGTTTCCCTTCCTGTTTTATTAATATCCCTGCTTATTCGGCTTTCTTCAAAGTACTGTTGCGCCAGATTAATTGTCATTTGATCATAAACAGAATTATTTGCTGTATGCGTAATTTTAAGATTATTCATCATCCATATTTGCGGACCATAATTCCATTCACCATAGCGAGGTAATCCGTTTTTATATCTGATATGCCTGTCGTATCGCGAATATTCTGAAGTTTCTGAATAATGGAAACCATATTGAAAATCCCATTTGTTATTTAATTTAAAACGGATTTTCTGCATCATGTTAATTTGTGAATAACCTGAAGGACGCTGAATGAGCGGATTATCATTAGTAATTACCACATCTACTCCATTCTGCCTTTGTACATAAAAAGGACGGAGATATTCATCCGGACCATGCGTTCCCATTCGTAAATCGCCATAATCATTTGAACTGATACTGCTAATTAAGGCCCATTTTTTCCAACCAATATTTACATCGAAATGTTCCGTTTTTTCATTGTTAGCTGAAGAATAACGTGCAATGGCTTTACCGGTAATTAATGGATGATCGGCGAGTGATAGTTGAGGTGTAAGCGTTTGAAAATTCATCACCCCTCCAATGGCATCACTGCCATAAATAACAGATCCGGGACCAAAAAATACTTCCGAACGCTCGATGGCCATCGGGTCAAGAGAAATTACATTTTGCAGGTTTCCACTCCTGAAAATGGCTGTATTCATTCGAACCCCATCAACTGTGTACAAAAGCCTGTTGGTGGCAAATCCGCGAATCATAGGACTTCCACCTCCTTGCTGGCTTTTTTGGATAAATACTTTACCTGTGATACTTAAAAGATCTGCAGCAGTTTGAGGATTTTGTAGCGCAACTTCCTTCACATTAAGGGTCATTATTTTTGAAGGAGTTGTGCTTGATGATTGATTCCATCTTGTTGCGGAAACAACAAACTCGTCGATGTTTATTAAAAGTGGTTTAAGTTGTATTTCGAAGGATTCTGTTTCAAGTTCTGCGTAACTTTTAGTGATCGTTTTGTAACCCAATATGCGGATTTCTATTCTTTTAGATCCTTTAAAAGCGGAGATATCAGCACGCCCAATGGCATTTGTTGTAGTAAAAGCTTTAGGCGTTTCACTCATCAGGGCAACCTGTTCTATCGGTTTTCCGGATTCCTGATCAGAGATGTTTATCGTTTGGGAAACCATAAAAATTGACATCCCCATCAATAAACAGAAAAGAAATATTTTTTTCATCCGTAAATAATTTTAATAAATAGGTCGGATGGAACTCGCATATGAAATGTCCATCCATGTTTACGTTAAACGAATATGCTCGTTTCATCATGAAAATAAAAAATTAATTAAACAAATAGGTCATGTTTGCCCGCCTCTATATGATTAAACCATAGAACGAAAACATGAAACAGCATTATAAAATTTCAATTTGTTTAATTAGCACAGGGGGTGGCGTTGGGGGTGGCCATAAAGGAGATGAATAAATAACTGATTGGCCGCCATAATAATTCTTTGCAATTTGTGGTGTTGATTCCTGTTGTTCAAATCCGGAAGGACAAAAGAGTAACTTAAAGTAGTTGGACAATTGTTTTTGTTTCAATCTGTTTTGTTGATCCAATCCCAAGGCATCAGCAACAAGCTTTTTTAATTGCTTTTCCAGTTTTGTTTCCTCATGATCCCACCAACACCAATAAAAAATGCTATCACCTTCTATTTGCTTTTCAACCACATCGTACATTTGTTGTTTATATTCAAATTCCTTTGAATGCTTCCAGTTCAATTCACTCTGTACACTCGCTGTTGAAAACTTCAGTAAAACCAACTCATCTTTATCCAATCCTTCAATAATTCGCTTTTTAATATCTTTTCTGACCACGGATTTTTGGTATTGCAACCAGTTATAGGTTAAAAAAACCGGTGCAATAAGTATTAAAAGAAGTAATATTCCAATGATCTTTTTCTTCACGCTTCTAATTGTAAGTTGCTAAAGTAGTCAAAAGTGAGTGCTTCTTGGGTTTTTTACGGATGTTTTCTTCGTTCTGACTTTTATTATAAGAAGGATTCGTGCCATACCTTTCATCACATTTAAGATAACTTATGGGAATAATTGTAATATAGATAGTATGAATGGAAGGCTGATCAAACTTAAAATATGAGAAATAAAAACATTCTTCATTGCCAGTTCATCATCACCTCCATACCTTTTTGCCACTAGAACCATAATAGCCATACAAGGCATGGCCGATTCAAGAATAAGCGAAGAAAATGCAACTGTATTCATTTCAATATTCAGGACATTAAATATTGCCTTAAACATGAAAATGAAAACCACGGGCAATAAAAACATTTTATTAAAACTCAGTACATAAACATTTATCGACCGAAGGGTATTTTTAATTTTTGTTTGCGCAAGCAATACTCCAATATAGATAATTGCCAGATATAGGGTAGTCCCTCCGAGGCCATTCAAAGGGGTATTTATTATATCCGGTATACGAATACTAAATGCCATCATCAGCAATCCCAATGACAATGCAATAATATTCGGATTGATCAATTTTTTCAGGTTCTTGATCCCTTTTTCTTTAGTCGATGGATTTAATTTAAAAACGCCGTAGGTCCACATCACGGTGTTAATTGCTAATTGGTAAAGTGCCGCGTATAAAATTGCTTCCCCTCCCGGAAATAATGCATCCAGTAAAGGAAACCCCAGAAATACAATATTCCCAAATGCAGTGTGAAGCTCATGCACGGCTGCCTGTGGCTTCTTTAGTTTAAATAATTTAGCAGTGAGTTTCCCGATAAAAAGTTGAATAAAAAGGATTAGATAAGTGCCCAGTATGACCATTGCACCATTTCTTAAAATCTCTGAAGTTAAATTTAAGCTGGCTAGTTTTGTAACAATTAGCAAGGGTAGGGTTACAAAGAAAATGAGTTTTTCGATAACTTCCTTGGCCGAGTTTTGCAAAATCTTAAATCGATAAGCGATAATTCCGCACAGGGCGAGTACGCCTAAAAAAACGATCTGGTTTATAATGGTAGTAAATCCCATTTTTTACATGAATTGATATTGCAAATTTATAATAAACCAATTAAAAATTTGATTAACGTGACATGGATCATTAGATCATATACCAAACAATGAATCTGTTATACAAATAAGATCATTTGATATTTATTCAAATATTTTTATCTTTGATTATAATAAACGTTTGAAGAGTCAAGAATTAAAAATTGAGCTTATTCCAAGAGAGTTATAAAAGTGAAAAATATCAAATTATTCCTTATTTAACAAATGAGAACAGTACTAACTTAAAAAACTTTATATGAAAAAATTAATTATCTTATTGATCATTCCAATGATGTTTGGTTGTTCTTCAACAAAAATTTTAAAATTTTCGCACAGACCTCCGGATGTTACGACAACTCCATCTTTAAAAAAATTTTTAGCTGAGAATTATGCCCCCAAGGTTGTTTTGAGGGTTAATAAGACTTCGCAAAATGTCACAGACAATGAAAATAATGATCGTTTATACTCCTTGATTGATAATCGATTATTAGCGAATGGATTTGTGGTTAGAGACAGACAACTGTTCAATCAAATTCTTGGCAATCAGGAAAAAGATGTTGATTATCAGAAGTTAAAAGATAAAACAGATACGGATTTAATAATTGAACTGACAAAATTAGAAACAAACATCCTCTACGAAACAAATAAATATTATACTAAGAAAGGTAAAGAAAAGGTTGAAAAATCAGAGTCTTATCAAAGAGCGGGTGCTTCTGTTGAATTTAAGCTAGTTTTAATAAATTCAAATGAACTTGCCGGGCTATATAAGTTCTATTGGGTTCCTTGTGATGAAAATACGGGCGGTTGCGTAATCACCGAATCATCAAAGGATTCGAATAAAAAAATAAAAACCGGCAAAAAAGGAAAAGTAGAAGGTTATGAGGTTGTAACAGATAAAGAAGATATGGAAGCTTTTATTAGGGAGGCAACCGATGTACTTGTTTCAGAAATGAGAAAGTAAAACTCAAAAATTTATTTCCAGTCAATAATTCAGACCTATTATTAGCCCAAATATTTTGAACACAAATAAAAAACCCACTCAAATGAAGTGGGTTTTTTTTGCATTTATTTTTTCTTTAGAATATTCGGGGGCAAAATATCACCCTCAAAATACATCTCTTTTGAATGAGGTTTGAAACTTTTTGAGTCAGCAACCTTCTTAAAAATGCTTGGGCTGTATGATTTGGTTTGCGGGACTCCGTTTATGGCATTTAATGCAGCTTTTAACATAGGTTCATTCACATCGCCAAATGGCAATAAATTAGCAATGTCTTCTTCAGCTTCAATATCGGGAGAGAAACCATTCACAAAGTCACTTACTCCATTTGAATTGGCAATTTTCAAAGTAATAGGTTGTAAAGCCCATTTGTGGTTAGGATTAATATTCCCATTATTATCATAATCTTTAATTGTAAACGAACCAACATTTTTCCCATGGGTATTCTCTCCAACTAAAATTACTTCCATGTATGGATCGAGCCCATTTATGACCAACTCACTTGCCGAAGCAGAACCTCCTGTGGTAATGATATAAACTCTATTTAAATTTAAAGAATTGATGGGTTTATCTGGACCAGATTCCTGAGCTATTCCGGCTTCAAATCTGGTCTTAAAATAATCAGACCCATATTTACCTCGGAAATAATCATCTAATTTATCGTTATATTGAGTAAGTGCAAATACCTTAGTGGAATCAGCTCTATAAATCATGCTTGCCAGATATGCGGCTGTTTGCACGGAACCTCCGCCATTATATCGAAAATCTAAAATCAAATCCTGGATTCCTGCGTTTTTAAACACTCCAAAAGCAGTATTTAAATCATTATCATAATTTGATCGAAAAGCGTTATAAACCATATAACCTACCTTTCTGCCAGACGATTCAATTAACTTGGTATAATGAATCGGATTTTCATGAACCTCTACGGCGGTTAAAGATACGGTATGATTATTTGGGGTAATTACATTATTAATGATATTAGCAAATGATATTGCAAACGCATTCCTATCAAAAAGTAAAGTTCTATAATTACTCATATTCAAGTTTTGCGAGTCAATTGCAATGAAAATATCACCACGTTTAATTCCGGCAATTGCGGCCGGGGTTCCCGGAACAACATATTGAACATACCCGAAAACACCTTCATTACCATATCTGACTAATCCATATTCAAATCCCATCGAAAGTGAAACCCCCTGAAATGAATTCTCTAATGCAACATAATCGTCTACTATCCACGACCATTTATCGATTGTGCCAGGCTGATAAAGTAAAGATTCAAACAAATCATCGTGCGAACTATACGTTTTTAAGAATGCAAGTAAAGCACTAGTAGTGGCAAAACGATTATCCGCTAAATTAGGAACGTTTTTATACCATAAATAATAAAGATTCATGTTATACCAAATAAACTGATCAATCTCAGATGCTATGTTAACAGAATCATTGTTTTCAATGATGGGATCATCTATTTTTTTATCCTTTTTACATCCACCTATTGATATCACAAATACTGCTATTATTAAGAAAATAAGCAGTCTTATATTTTTCCCTGTCATATTATAATTTTTTAGAAGAGCAAAATTATACAAATAAACCATAATATTGAGAACAAATTAAATTCTCAATTATTGTGATCACCAAGAAATAATAAAGAGGATAAAGAACCTACCAGTTTACAAAATTAATCCTGAAGTTTTCGCTTTGGTAGTTTCTTACAATTTGCTGTTTTGCATCTTCAGCCTGTTTTTTTGTTTCATAACCTATTGATACGCGATGGCCTCCCATAACTTCGGCCCAATCATAAACATCGCGGGCAATTAAACTATTAAAGGATCCTTGTAATTTATACGGTTCAACAACATAATGAACATTACTGATAAAGACGTTATAATGATTGTTTGAAACAGTTCCGGGTATAATGATTGTCCTGTTTGGAGGATTACAAAAACAAGATGACCAAACAAAATAATAATAGGGTGGTTTTTCAATATAACTTACACTAGATGTTATCCAAAGACTAGAAGATACCGTTGATTTTGCAGGCTTAATTTCAATTTCAGCATCGTTTCTGAATAATTTAGCTTCAAAATCATAACAGTCGTCCATTCCGATAATAAATATTTCGGCATCACAATCTTTATCATAATCGGCCCAATAAGCACCGCCTAAATAAACACCCGGAAGCCCTGCATTTGCATCCATAAAAATAAACTTTCCATCATTTCGATAAACTCGCGTTGTTGGCCCAAATATGCTTTCACCACTTACCAACAAATCAAGATCTCCATCGCAATCGTAATCCATAACCTGTACTTCACCCGAACGCATTCCAAGAATGGACGTTCCAATTTCTGTAAATCCTTTTTTCCCATCATTTCGATAAAAATATGAAACGAGTTGAAAATTATTACTTTCCCCTGTAAGAAATACGTCAAGATCTCCATCATTATCAAAATCGCCCCATACAGCCTTTCCATATTTAACACCTCTTAATGGAGCATTAATACTGACAAAATCAGTGTTGTTAACATTTTGGTAAATTAAGGAATAGGCATCTCCTTCTCTTGTTTCACCCGTAATAAGAATATCCCCGTCACCATCCTTATCGTAATCGCCCCAGCTCACCGATCCGCCATAGAGAGGCACCAGGTTAGCGCCTATATCAGAAAAACTGGTATTATTTATATTTTTGTAGACTTTCGAATAAATTTGTCCATTGTTTTCGCCACAAATCACAATGTCGAACTTACCATCACCATTAAAATCACCTACATCAATATCTCCATCTCTCACACCTAGTATGTTTGGATTATAGGCAGTAAATTGCCCCCGTCCGTCGTTTTTAAATATTCGGGTCAAAATTTCTCCCTTATTATTTTCACCTGTAATAAATAAATCGTTATCCCCATCTTTATCCATATCTATCCATGCCATAGCTGAACGGTACATATTCATGATTCCCGAATTTTGAGGAATGAAATTCCCCTTTTTATCATTGATGTAAAGATTGGTTTCAATGATTTTTTGATTCGCACTGTACCTTTCTCCTGTTGTTACCAAGTCATGATAACCATCTTTGTTCACATCGATCCATGCTGAATTGCTCTGAATTAATCCTTCAGTTTTTGTATGTATAAACACAAATGGCTGGGCGTTAACTCCTATATAAAAGAAACAAGACAATAGAAGTACTTTTAATACTCTCATGCGGTGCGATTTTTAATTGAAAATCGTTTATTGATAGATTCTTACAAAATAAAACCTAATTCTTCTAACTTAAATATAAATTAAGATAATTTATTTACATTGAATTGTTTAAAAGTATAAAAATTAATTTAACTTTGTGAAAAATTTCACAGTAACATAAAAACAATGAAACTAACTCATATTGAACATATTGGTATAGCTGTCGTAAATTTGGATGAAGCTATTTCTTATTACGAAAATGTATTGGGTTTAAAATGCTATGCATTGGAAGAAGTAAAAGATCAAAAAGTAAAAACTGCTTTCTTTAAAATTGGTCAAACAAAAATTGAACTTTTAGAATCAACGGACCCGGAAGGACCGATTGGTAAATTTATTGAAAATAAAGGTCAGGGCGTCCATCATATTGCATTTGCCGTAAATAAAATTGAAGAGGCTTTAATTGAAGCTGAAAATAAAAATATCAAACTTATTGATAAAACACCACGAAAAGGAGCTGAAGGTTTAGATATTGCATTCCTTCATCCTAAAAGTACTATGGGAGTATTAACAGAACTTTGCGAAGATAAAAACAAATAAAACAATCAAAAATGGCCATTGAAGATAAAATTCAAGAATTACTGAATAAAAGAGAAGAAGCCAGATTAGGCGGGGGGTTAAAACGAATTGATTCGCAGCACAGCAAAGGTAAATTTACTGCCCGTGAACGCATTCATCTTCTGTTAGATGAAGGAAGCTTTGAAGAATATGATATGTTTATGACACATCGTTCTCATGATTTTGGAATGGATAAACTTCATTTTTTATCCGACGCAGTAGTAACAGGACATGGAACAATTGACGGAAGGGTGGTGTATGTATTCTCTCAGGACTTTACAGTTTTTGGAGGTTCACTTTCCGAGACCTTTTCTCAAAAAATCTGCAAAGTTATGGATCAGGCCATGAAGGTTGGCGCACCGGTTATTGGGATTAATGATAGCGGGGGAGCACGAATTCAGGAAGGGGTAAGGAGTTTGGCAGGTTATGCCGAAATTTTCCAACGTAATATTATGGCTTCCGGTGTTATCCCTCAAATTTCTGCCATTTTTGGCCCGTGTGCAGGTGGAGCAGTTTACTCACCTGCTTTAACTGATTTTATCCTGATGAGCAAGGACACTAGCTATATGTTTGTTACCGGGCCAAAAGTTACCAAAACAGTAACAGGTGAAATAATTTCAACTGAAGATTTGGGAGGCTCTGAGGTTCATAGTAAAAAATCAGGAATCGCTCACTTTGTTTCAGAAGATGAGCGTGAAGGGATTTTAATTCTTCGTAAATTAATGAGCTTCCTTCCGCAAAATAATCTCGAAGATCCACCAATTACGGATTGTAAGGATCCTATTGACCGTTTGGATGATTTGTTAAATCAAATTATTCCGGAAAACCCAAACAAGCCTTACGATGTTAAAGATATTATACATACCATTGTTGACAATGGAGAATTTTTAGAGGTACAATGCAGTTACGCTCAGAATATAGTTATCGGTTTTGCAAAATTTGACGGGATGCCGGTTGGAATCGTAGCCAATCAACCAAATTATTTAGCCGGGGTTTTGGATATTAATTCTTCACGAAAAGCCGGCAGATTTGTACGCTTCTGCGATGCTTTCAATATCCCGATCGTAACATTGGTAGATGTACCGGGATTTTTACCTGGAAGTTCACAAGAATATGGGGGCATTATCATTCATGGTGCCAAACTGTTGTTTGCTTATGGTGAAGCTACGGTTCCTAAAGTTACCATAACCTTACGTAAATCATATGGGGGGGCTCATGATGTTATGAGTTCGAAACAGCTAAGAGGAGATATAAATTATGCTTGGCCTTCGGCCGAAATAGCTGTTATGGGACCGGCTGGTGCAATTGAAATACTGGCAGGCAAAGAAATAGCAGGAATTACAAATGAAGAAGATAAAGCCAAATTAATTGCTCAAAAAGAAGAAGAATACCGCACAAAATTTGCCAATCCTTATGAAGCTGCAAAATATGGCTATATCGATGATGTAATCGAACCTCGTAATACCAGGTTCAGAATTATTCGGGCATTAAGAATTTTAGCTACAAAAAAGGATTCAAATCCACCTAAAAAACACTCGAATATTCCACTATAAATTATATAATTTCAACACACATAAATCATGAACACATTTTTATCGATTACAATACCCGAAGCCCTGCCTGAAGGAATTGTTATAACCTTGGTTGGTTATTCAATTGTTTTTAGTGCTTTGGTTATTCTTTATTTCGTGTTTAACACCTTTTCCAAAATTTTAACCATTAAGGTTCGTGAACGATTACGCAGAGAGGGAAGGCATGAAATTGCCAACTTACCTAATATTGACATCACCGGCGAAGAAACAGCAGCAATAAGCATGGCCCTGTACTTGTTTAACGAACTCCACGATAAGGAAAGTAATATAATTACCATCAAGAAAATCTCCAGGGCTCATTCACAATGGGGCGCAAAACGAGATAATATTAGCAAATTTCAACGATAATCTTAATAAATAAAATGAAGAAGTTTAATTTTAAAATCAGAGGAAATACTTACGATGTTATAATTAAGTATTTTGAAGATGGAGTCGCAAAAGTAGAAGTAAATGGCTCACCTTATCAGGTTGAAGTTCAGAAATCTGTTCAGGAATCAAAAACACCGATTTTAGTTCGTCAGGATATTATAAACCCAAAAGGTGCACACAAAATCCAAAAAGAAACCAGTTCAGTTACTAAGATATTGGCACCTTTACCCGGAAATATCATGCAAATATTTGTTAAGGTAGGGGATAAAGTAGTTAAAAACGACAAACTCTTGATGTACGAAGCAATGAAAATGGAAAACATGATCAAAGCTGAAAAGGAAGGTATTGTAAAAACGATAAAAGTTCAAAATGGGGATAGTGTTCTTCAAGGCGACTTACTTATTGAAATAGCATAAAGGATGAAACGATTTTTAACAGTAATAGGAATCATAGCCTTTTTGACCTTGTTAAGCGCTACCTTGGCAAATTCAGGCTATAATGAAAAAATTCCCTATCATGAAAATGATACCACAACTGTAATTGATAATCAAAATCAAACAGATGAATATTCTACTTCGGATGAGGCTTTAAAAGGTGTTCGGAAATTTATAAGTTATACAGGATTTAGAAATGCAACAACCGGAAACATGGTAATGATTCTGGTTGGATTATTTTTTATTTTTCTGGCCATTAAATATGATTATGAGCCACTTTTATTAGTTCCGATCGGAACGGGAATTCTTATCGGAAATATTCCTTTCTTTCAGTCCAATGATCTCAATTTACAAATTGGTATCTACCAAGATGGAAGTGTGCTAAACTATTTGTATTATGGTGTAACAAAAGGGATTTATCCCCCGCTCATATTTTTGGGAATTGGAGCGATGACCGACTTCTCATCTCTGATCTCTAATCCGAGATTAATGTTACTAGGGGCTGCTGCTCAAGTTGGTATATTCATCACATTTTTAGGAGCTCTGTTTTTAGGATTCAACTTACCTGAAGCTGCTTCTATAGGTATTATTGGTGGTGCTGACGGCCCAACTGCAATTTTCCTTTCTTCAAAGCTGGCAAATGGAGGTATTATTAACGGACTTCAAACCCGAAACTTAATTGGGCCAATTGCAATCGCAGCTTATTCATACATGGCTTTAGTTCCCGTAATTCAACCTCCAATAATGAGGCTTTTAACATCTAAACGCGAACGATTGATCCGAATGAAACCCCCACGATCCGTTTCTAAACTCGAAAAAATTTCATTCCCAATTGTCGGGCTCCTATTAACTTGTTTTATTTCTCCCGGTGCCCTTCCTTTACTTGGGATGTTGTTTTTTGGAAATATTTTAAAAGAAAGCGGTGTGACCAGACGTTTAGCTGATACTGCCCGAACATCCCTAATTGACATTGTGGTCATTCTATTAGGTATAACAGTAGGAGCATCAACCCAAGCCGATGTTTTTCTAACTCCACAATCGATGCTGATTTTTGTTTTAGGAGCAATTTCGTTCATGTTTGCAACCGCAGGGGGTGTTCTGTTTGCAAAATTCATGAATTTATTTTTATCCGTAGGCGATAAAATAAATCCTTTAATTGGGGCTGCAGGAGTTTCAGCTGTACCAGATAGCGCAAGGGTTGTACAAATGGAAGGCTTAAAATCTGATCCAAACAACCATTTGCTTATGCACGCAATGGCACCTAACGTAGCAGGTGTAATTGGATCTGCTGTAGCAGCAGGTATTCTAATAAGCTTCCTGATTTAAAAGAAGCAATATTTTTAAGCTTAACAGGCCTTGGTTTATTTATCAAATAAATTAGGGCCTGTTTCTTTTGAATTTACTAAATTTAGTGCATAAAGATTTTTATTATAAAACAAAATATACCCTAATGTTGATTATCGGAATTGCAGGTGGATCCGGATCTGGAAAAACCACCGTTGTGAATAAAATAATTAAGGATATCCCAAAGGATTCTGTATCGATCATTTCTCAAGATGCCTATTACTTCGATAATGGGCATTTATCCGCACAAGAAAGGGCACAAATCAATTTTGACCATCCAGCATCTATTGAATTTGATCTGTTAATCAAACATCTTGATTTATTAATTAACGGACACTCGATACCCATGCCAACATACTCATATGTTACTTGTGCCAGAGCAAAAGAAACGATCACCGTTCATCCCCGTAAAGTGATCATTGTTGAAGGTATCCTGATTTTAACCAATGAAGAACTCCGCAAACGAATGAACATCAAAGTTTATGTTGATGCCGACGCAGATGATCGATTGATGCGGATAAGTTGGAGGGATATTGAGGAAAGAGGAAGAACTTTTGAAAAAGTATTACAGCACTACAAAACCTTTGTCAAACCCATGCATCTTCAATTTATCGAACCCACTAAACGCTACGCTGATATTATTGTTCCTCAAGGTGGCAATAACCACGTGGCAATTGATATTTTATCGGCCAAGATAAAGTCGATGTTGGATAAATAATCATTTAAAAACCAAAACCATTTTTAAATATATCCGTTAAAGAGTCTACAATCGTTATATTTCGATAAAAATGAAAGTAAATTGTACTTGATGATAAAAAATATTTTAAGATTTCTGGTTTTAGCAGTTATATTGCTACTGATTTCTTGCGGGAAAAAAACACCTGTATCGCCTATAAGTGACGATAGTTGGGTAAAATATACAACCAAGGATGGCTTGATCAGTAACGAAGTTTTAAGCTTAAGTTTTGATCAAAATGGCGTACTTTGGATAGGGACAGAATATGGCGTTTCGGCCTTTGACGGACAGAACTGGAATGCCTTTCGTGTGAATGATGGACTAATTTACCATCGGGTTCATCATGTTTACGTCGACCGTTCAAATACCAAATGGTTTTCTACCCCTCTTGGCGTTTCAAACCTTAGAAACAATACCTGGGTTAATTACACAACTGCCAACGGTTTAGTTGATAATTATGTGAATGCTATAGCAGTTGACAGAAATTTTAACGCCTGGTTTGCTACTCCCAATGGCGTATCAAAATATAGCAATAATACTTTTACAACAATCCAAAAACAAGGTGAAATAGCTCTTGTCAATAACAAGGTAAAATCAATTGCGATTGATCAGGACAACAATAAATGGTTTGGAACAGAATTTGGTTTATCAAAATATGACGGGGAAAATTGGACCACACACCTATCCTCTCTATCATTAAACGATTACATCTTTACTATTTTTATTGATTCTCAAAAAAAAATATGGATTGGAACTCTAGGTGGGGCTTCAGTATTTAATGGTACATCATGGGTCACATATAATCAAGATATTGGACTAATTTTTAATGAAGTGCATGCCATTGCGGAAGATCAATCAGGCAACATGTGGTTCGGGACACTTTTTGGTGTGACCAAATACGATGGATCCACTTTCACAAATTATAATCGTGACAATGGCCTTGTTGAAAATTACGTTACTTCCATAGCAATAGATGCTGATGACAATATTTGGTTTGGAACCCGTGGGGGTGGGATTTCAAAATTTGTTAAAAAGGAAACCCCAACCAAATAAGCGCTTATCTAAAATTAAAAATCCATTAAGGGAGTTGACAAACTTTAGTATTGGTGAATTGGTAAATTTGTTATGCAAATAGATAAAAAAACCTTATCAAAAACACTTAAGCACCTAAACACATTAACACGCAAACACTTAAACACATCAGCAAATCCTCCTCTCAAAATTCTGAAATCGCAATATTTTTTCTATTCCTTTACTTGCTTTATATACAATGGAGTGGGTATTTAGACTAAACACCTAATATTCTCGACCAGTGAATCTTGCTTTTTTCATAGGTTTTGTATATTTATCTCCTTAATAATAAATAAAATTTTTATATGAACTTAAAAAGATCTTTTTTGCTGCTTTTTGTGTTAATAAGCCTAAGCTTATCTTCACAAAAGAAACATCTAACCCATTCCGTTTATGACGAATGGAAGAGTATTGGAAGCTCTCAAATATCAAATAATGGGAATTGGGTTAATTACGATATCAATCCCCAGGAAGGTGATGGTTGGATGTATTTTTACGATTTCAGGAACAATTTATTAGATTCAATTGCCAGAGGAACCGGATCAAAAATTTCTGCAACAAATGAATTTATTGTCTTTCTGATAAAACCAACCTATGCTGAAACTCGCAAAGCAAAAGTGGATAAAAAGAAGAAAGAAGAAATGCCTGTAAATAAATTAGGTATAAAAAACCTAAAAACTGGTGCAATTGTTGAAATCGACAGTGTAAAATCATTTGAATTAGCTGAAGAAGGTCAAAACTGGTTTGCTTATCTCAAGGAAAAAGAAGTTGAGAAAAAACCCGAAAAAAAATCTGACACTACGACAACTGAAGCTCCATCCAAAAATCCGCAAGTGAGACAACGTCCAACTGGTGGAGTATCTAATGATGGCAGTGCCCCAAAAGCTAAGGGTACTGAACTTGTCGTTACAAATCCAATAACAGATAAAAAGTTTTCTTTTACAGATGTAATTGAATATCAAATTGCTAAAAACGGTCAAATTATCTGTTTTGTGCAAGTGACTACTGATACTGCGAAAAATGATACTTATGTTGTTAGTGCTTTTGATACAAAAACTGAACAAACAAGAGAAATTTATAAAGCTATTGGAACATTAAAAAAGCTTACATTAAATAATGATGGTGATAATATTGCCTTTATCTATAGCTCTGATACTTCAAAAGTTAAAGTTTACGATCTATATTTCGCGAATGGAATTACCGCTAAAAATATTGTAAATGCCAAAACAGCAGGAATGGTTGCTGATTGGGCCGTTAGTGAAAACGGAACCTTGAGTTTTTCAGAAAACAGTAAACGTCTATTCTTTGGAACTTCAATAAAACCTGTTGAAGAACCCAAAGACACCTTGTTGGCTGAAGAAAAATACAGTGTTGATATCTGGTCGTGGAACGATCCTTTACTTCAACCACAACAAAAAGTTCAATTAAGAAATGAACAGCGAAAAACTTATGAGGCGGTTTACCATATCGACAAAGCAAAAATGGTTCAGCTTGAAAATACGGATATGCCAAGTGTTCGACTATTGCATAAAAAGGATGGAGATTTAGCTCTTGGATCATCTAACTTGAAATATCAGAAAGAAACATCATGGGATGCCAGCCGTTATAATGATTACTATTTAGTTGATGTTAACACCGGTAAAGCAAACTTGCTGATCGAGAAAGCAGCCTCTTCTGTCGAACTATCACCAAATGGAAAATACTTGTTGTATTGGTGTGTTAAATGCCAGGCATGGCATGCAAAACCAACGGCAGGAGGTGAGGCCATTAATCTGACAAAATCCTTAAATATTCAATTCTATGATGAATTACATGACTCTCCAAGCGAACCCTCTCCTTATGGAATTGCCGGATGGATAAAAGGTGAAAGATATGTACTCATTAACGACAGGTATGATATCTGGAAAATAGATGTTAGCGGAGTCGATAAAGCAATTAATCTTACAAATAACTATGGCCGAAACAACAATATAACTTTCAGGTATTTTTCACTTGAAGCTTCATCAGGCGCAGGGCGATTCAGGGGTTCCCGCGAAGTGGAAGAAATCGATCCGAAACAAATCATGTATCTGAACGCTTTTCACAATTATACCAAACAAGCCGGCGTATTTACCATAAAAGCCAATCAGGTTAAAGATCCGTTAAAAATTAATATGGGTAATTACGCTTATAATAGCATTAATAAAGCTAAAGATGCGGATAGACTAATATGGCAGCGAGGAGATTACGTTAATTATCCTGAATTGCATATCAGCGACATAAATTTTAACAATGTCAGAAAAGTTTCGGTTACCAATCCACAACAGAGTGAATATAATTGGGGAACGGTTGAATTAGTAGAGTGGAGATCTTTTGATGGACAGATGCTGCAAGGTTTGCTTTATAAACCTGAAGACTTCGATCCTACTAAAAAATATCCTATGATCGCTTACTTTTATGAAAGAAGTTCGGATGGAATGTATCGATATATGCCTCCGGCACCAAGTGCCTCAACCATAAACCGTACCTATGCAGTAAGTAATGACTATCTGATTTTTGTTCCCGATATTCCTTACGTAATTGGTTATCCGGGCCAAAGTGCCTACAATGCAGTGGTAAGTGGAACTTACGCGATGTTGGATCAATTTGATTTTATTGATCCTGCACGACTTGGGCTAGATGGTCAATCGTGGGGCGGATACCAAATCGCTTATCTGATCACGGAAACAGACCTGTTTGCCTGTGCATTTTCGGGTGCTCCGGTTGTTAACATGACCAGTGCTTATGGTGGAATCAGATGGGGAACAGGAATGAACCGGGCGTTCCAATATGAGCAAACACAAAGCCGAATTGGAGGAACACTTTGGGATCGACACATGCAATACATTGAAAATTCACCCTTATTTTTTGTGCCCAAAATCAACACACCGGTTATGATCATGGCTAATGATGCAGATGGAGCTGTTCCATGGTATCAGGGAATAGAATTTATTACTGCTTTAAGAAGATTGGGTAAACCGGCCTGGATGGTAAGCTATAATGATGAAGATCATAACTTAGTGAAGCGCCCGGCCCGAAAAGATTTGTCGGTTAGGAAAATGCAATTTTTTGACCACTATCTACAAGGTAAACCTATGCCATATTGGATGAAATATGGTATTTCACAGATGGAAAAAGGGAAAAAAGATGGGTATGAACTTATAGAAAAATAAAAAATATTTTCGAAAAAACCCGCTACTCGGCGGGTTTTTTTATATTTTTATCTTTCATATAATACTTAGTGTGAAGTTCAAACAATCTTATAAACCTAATTTAAAAATTATGAAATTAAAAAATCTCCTGCTTTTTTTAGCGTTTATTGCCATTGCATTTGGAGCATGCAAAAAAGATGGTGAAAACAGCGATCTTTTAGACGAAAATGGTCTAACACCTGCAATAAATAACATTGTTCCTGACGAAATTCTGCAGGAAATGAAAACCTTAGGCATGCCCATTAATACAGGGGCGGAGCCACCTTCTTTAGTAAACACTTATCTTGCATCTCCCTTTATCTTAAAAGCCAGTAATCGTTCCGGTGATTATGCCGGGCAATCTTTTTCTGATTATAGGGTGACTCTTTCAAATCAGAACAATACCAATCTTTCCATTAGCTTGAGCTATGTAAATGGTCCAGAAAGTGGCTCAGGTATTGGTGCCTTTATTAGTGGTGACGGGAATAGTTTTTCAGTATTTGCAAAAGTTGCATCTACCTATGGTGGAACTAATGCTGATCTTTTAATGGTTATTTCTGGAACATTGGTTGATGGTGGAATCAACAATTTTTATTATGCCAACTTTATGCTGGAAAACTATGGAAATCCAGGTTGGATAGCAAATGGAGAAGGCCGGATTATCTACGATTCAGATGGGTTTTCACCTATCGTAACCAGTATGAAATCTATAGAAGAGAATACTATAGGCTCAAGTGCGGGAACGAAGTAGGTATCTTTTAAATTCTATTCAGGAATATATAAAATTATCTTATTTTCTTGAATTTTTGTTAATAAAGGGTTCTCTTAAAGAGAACCCTTTATTATTAATTTTTGCGACTTAAGTCAGCTTTTTTAACTAATTCTTGAATTATTATATCTTCCAAATAATTTACTGCAAATTCATCATCCAATAAAAGTCCATTAACAATGAAACTTGGAGTTGAATAAATTCCCAAATTTCTTAAGATTTCCTTATTTAGCATCATGTTTTTTAGGATATTAGGATCTTTCATGTCTTTCTCAAATTGTTGAATGTCTAAACTGATTTTATTTGCTAATTCATAATAAATTGAATCTTTGTATAAAAACTCTGAATTTTCAAATAAAAGATTATGCATTGGAACAAATTTCCCTTGTTTTGCCGCTGCTTCACTTGCTAAACCAGAAGAACCAATATAACCGCTAAAGTAAGTGTACTTAAAATTTACTTTATTTGAATACTTTTTATAAAGTCCAGATAATATTTTTTCAGCTTTAATACATGATGGGCATTCAAAGTCAGAGATAATATAAACTTCTATTCCCTTAGATGAGGTAAGACTATTGCCATATAAGCTTTGGGGGTCAACTCGTTTTATAATATCAGGTTTAAGGAAAAATCTAACATTATTTATTCTCATCAAAGAATCAATAATAACATTCTGTCTTTGATATTTCTTACTTGATATTAAATATCTAATAGCTTCGGCTGAATCTATAGTAGGTTTTTCTGATAAAAATTTTGAGATTTCTACTTGAGATATCTCTTTAATCTTTTTATCAATCTCACGATTTATGTATTCTTTGATATCAATATTTAATTTATTCGCCTCAGCCTCTAAAAGACGAATACTTACTAATGATTTTAAGGCTTCTTTTCTTAATGTAAAAAGCTGATCAGCGATAATCGAATCAATTTCATTAATTTTAATACTATCATTTCCAATTATTGCTACGCTTTCCATTTGTGGAATAGATTGCTCAGTATGGGTACAATATGTTAATTGAATTGCCATCATTATTATACTAAGTAAAATTCTATGTTTTATAATCATATTTAACTGAATGAGAATTATTTAAATCATAGTAATTATTATAATCGAAAAAAACCTTGAAATTGATTATTATCGAGGCAAACGCATAAAGTAACAGCCAGTCAACCAAACTTTTTAACAAATTAAATCCAAAAAACGGAAACTGTTTATTTTATATTTCCTGCCAACTTATCACCAAAATCTCCCCTAAAAATCAGGGGAGATGATGCGGAAATCTCAAACAAAAATGTCAATAATTCTTTGTTTAATAAAGAATATTATTTGCTTTTACATACCATTTATTACCTAATGTAAAAAATATATCTGGAATCGCATCTGGAGGTTGGAACACCGAAACATAACCAATGTACTCAGTTGTTCTATCCTCACAATGCGGAGGGGGTGAACTTGGAGAAGGAGGATATATACCAATCATAGTGAATGGATACACACATTGATTATTACTTGGCAATGAATATCCGCGATAATATGTGTTTCCAGTTCCCTCATAATACCAAGATGGTGTAGTCCCGCTAGGCGAATAACCACTTACCCGACAATTTGATCCATCAAAAGATGTATTAGCTATACCAGAACAATCACGCCCTCTATAATCATATGAACTATATGCGATACTATATCTGACTCTTGAATCTGTATTATAAATTGCAAGGTAAAGACCCGTCCAGTCACCACCTTCATATGGCCTAGTATTATAGGCTGAATAACTGCTTAATGTTAGCGTTTCTTCTGAATCTAGCCAAGGGTGAAATCCTCCAGAATAATAATAATGCCCCAATGCTACATTAATAGGATAATTATCCCAAGCTAATTTTGTAATTCCAATGAAATAACCACTCGTAGAGAACTCTTCGTCTATATATGTTATTGTTTTAAGCGAATTGGGTTTTGGTTCCACAACCAATGAAAAATCAGTAATTCCATCTTTGAAATTTGATGAAATATTCTCGATAACCAATTTATTAATAGTTCGGTTAACCGATTTAGATAAAACTAAGTCATAAGCCTCTTTTTCTCTCTTATTGGTATTAATATGTGAATAATTTTGATTAAAATTATTTGCATTTTTAATAACCTTAGGTATATATGAGTACTCTTTCATTTTATTGGAACTAACCTCTATTGTCAATTCTTTTGAATTAATAAAATCATCTATCAGGTTAATTTCATTCGAAGATAGTCGGAAACATACCGAATTTTCTCCGGTTTTATCAAAGACCATTATATCTCGAGAGAATTTACCTTTTTGGTTGATGCTTTTAAGACCATCAATATTCTCTGAAATAGTTGAATTAATAGATTTAAAATCGTTTTTTTCGCAACTCGTAATTATAATAACGAATGCGAACAACATGAGTGGAAATAATTTTTTCATAGTATAAATTGTTTAAATGGTTAGATATCAATAAAAATATATAAGCTTTTTATATCAAAAGCAGAAATAGTAATTGACTTTGCAGAGCAGGCAGTTTGCTATATGAAGGCATATGATTTATATACAAAGACAAAATGCTTTTTCAATATTTCTTATTGAGTTAATACTAATTTATAATTCTGTTTTATTTGAAAAAACTATAATTGGTCTTTTATTTTTTTTAATTTCAATGCAATTATCAAAGTTTATTAAATAACTTCTATTTATTCTGAAAAAGTTATATCCTTCTAGTTCACAAGAGATTAATTTAAGAACCTTACAAGATGTTGCGACTAGATTTTTCGACACGATTTGCGTATAGGATCCTTCGGCTTTACAATATAAAATGTCATCGAGAAAAACTTTAGTCAATTTTTTTTCTGACTTAATAATAATAAATGGTTTAATCATCACTTTTAAGTATTATAAAAAAGTACTAAAACTAAGTGGGGAATAGTTGTTTATTCCTAAATAAGCAAAAAGGTAACCCTTAAAATTTAAATATTTATTTAACTAATTAGTTTTTGTAATGATACAAGCCACCATTATTTTATCAATAATATCTCATTTTAGAGTAGGTATATCTTGTCTACAAATAGGAATTCTTATTTCTTACATGACGTAACATGATTAACTTATCTTCCGTAATCTTATAAACAAAAAAATGGAACTTCCATAATAAAAGAATTCCGCTTTAAAATAATCTTACCAAGACTTCTCAATTTCGTTTCGCTTATCAGGATAAACTTCTCTTTCTTATTGTTAAGCCATAAAAAAACGAAACCCAAAATTAAATTGGATTTCGCTTTTGAGTAGCCCCGACAAGAATCGAACTTGTATCTAAAGTTTAGGAAACTTCCATTCTATCCGTTGAACTACGGGGCCTTTTTTAATGATTAATGTTGATTGAATAATGATAATTTTCAACTTGGCAAAAATAAAATATTTCTACTTAATAATTTCTTTTATTTTATTAATCAATATTCATTAAAAAATAATCATTTACCCCGAACGTTCCGTTCGGAACGGGCGGGTATCCCTTGAACCCCGCCTGAATGAATTCATTCGGGCAGGTATGAGGCCGTTTTTAATGATTAATGTTTATTGAAAATTTTGTATCTATTTTATTATCTGCGGCAAAATTAAGCGATTTTAGTAAAATTTTCACATATCTTCTATTAAACATATATCAATAAAAAATAAGCAATAAAAATAATCGCTTACTTAATCTCGCTTCCGTTATTAAAGTCTTCCGAAGGCTTTACAAAACAAAGCTTTCCTTCCGCATTTTCAGCCATTAAAATCATCCCTTGCGATACTATTCCTTTTAACATACGAGGGGCTAAATTTACCAGTACACTTACTTTTTGTCCGATAATCTCTTCTGCATTATAATATTCTGCAATGCCCGAAACAATGGTTCGTTTGTCAATGCCCGTATCTACAAGCAGTTTAAGCAATTTTTTTGTTTTAGTGATCTTCTCTGCTTCAACAATGGTAGCTGTTCTGATATCCATTTTAACAAAATCATCAAAAGTGATATCTTCTTTTTGTGGTGCTATTTTCACGTTATTTTTATTATTCTCAACTTTGGTATCCAAAAGTTTTTGGACCTGTGCTTCTATTTGTTCGTCTTCAATTTTTTCAAATAAAAACTCCGGTTCATTTAATTGATGTCCGGCTAACAGTAATTTGCTGTCACCTGCTGCTTCCCAATTCGAAACAGATAAATTGAGCATCTTAAGCAATTTTTTACTTGTAAAAGGAAGAAATGGCTCTGCCAATAAGGCTAGGTTGGCACAAATCTGAAGTGAGATATTAAGGATGGTTTTAACACGCTCCGTATCCGTTTTAAATACTTTCCATGGTTCGGTTTCGGTTAAGTATTTATTGCCCAATCTGGCTAAATTCATGAATTCATTCAATGCTTCCCGAAAACGGTAATTTTCAAGGCTGTTTGCAATTCTTTCAGGAAATTCCTTTAATTCATTAATAGCAGCATGATCCAATTCGGTCAATTCACCAAGTTCCGGAACAATCCCATCGAAATATTTCTTTGTTAACACCAAAGTACGGTTGGCAAAATTTCCGAAAATGGCCAACAATTCACTGTTATTTCTTGCCTGAAAATCCTTCCAAGTAAAATCATTATCTTTTGTTTCAGGAGCATTAGCACATAAAACGTACCTCAAAACATCTTGTTTCCCCGGAAAATCTTCCAAATATTCGTGCAACCAAACCGCCCAATTTCGTGAAGTCGAAATTTTATCACCCTCTAAATTCAAAAATTCGTTGGCAGGCACATTTTCGGGTAAAATATAAGTCCCCTCGTGTTTAAGAATTGCAGGAAAAATGATACAATGAAAAACAATATTATCCTTCCCAATGAAATGAAGCAATTTGGTATCCTTGTCCTTCCAGTAAGGTTTCCAATCAATGCCTTTTTCAGTTGCCCATTCTTTGGTTGCAGAAATATATCCGATAGGTGCATCAAACCACACATAAAGTACTTTTCCCTCAGCACCTTCAATCGGGACTTTTATGCCCCAATCCAAATCACGGGTTACAGCTCTGGCTTGCAATCCTTGATCAATCCATGATTTACATTGTCCATAAACATTCGATTTCCAATCATGTTTATGACCTTCAATAATCCATTTTCTTAACCAGCCCTCATATCTATCTAAAGGCAAATACCAATGCTTTGTTTCTTTAAGCTGAGGGGTGTTCCCTGTTAATGCAGATTTTGGATTAATCAAATCCGTGGCATTTAAGGTAGTGCCACAATTTTCGCACTGATCACCATAAGCTTTTTCATTGCCACAATGAGGGCAGGTTCCGATAATATATCGATCGGCTAAAAACTGATTTTTATCGTGATCGTAAAACTGTTCAGTTGTTTGCTCAATAAATTCGCCTTTGTCATAAAGCGTTTTAAAAATTTCGGATGCAGTTTCATGGTGCACCTTGTTTGAGGTCCGGGAATAAATGTCGAATGAAATTCCAAAATCTTCAAATGACTTTTTAATAATCCCATGATATTTATCGACAATTTGCTGAGGCGTAACTTTTTGTTGCTGGGCCTTAATTGTAATCGGAACCCCGTGTTCATCCGATCCACCAATAAAGACAACATCTTTACCTTTCATGCGTAAATACCTCGTATAGATATCGGCAGGGATATAAACACCGGCCAAATGGCCGATATGAATAGGACCATTCGCATAAGGTAAGGCAGAGGTAATGGTATAGCGTTTGAATTTTGACTGATTTTGTTCCATTTTCAATTTTTTCCAGTAACTTTCGGCAAAGTTAAGGATTTGTTTAATACTTACAATCCTGTGAATAATGAATAAAAACAGCTTATTCAAATCTTAAAATAAACGACACTTGATGATCACACCTGATTATTTATCCAAGGGAGATAAAATAGGCATAGTTGCCACTGCCAGAAAAATAGAATTAAATGAGTTAACATTAGCTTCTCAAACTTTTAGTGAATGGGGGCTTGAAGTTATTTACGGGAACAATCTTTTTAAAGAATGTAATCAGTTTGCCGGTAACGATGAGGAACGCATTGTGGATTTTCAAACGATGTTAAATGATGTCTCTATAAAAGCTATTATTTTTGCCAGAGGAGGCTATGGGACGGTTAGAATCTTAGATCAGGTTGACTGGAGTGGCTTCGTTAAAAAACCAAAATGGCTGATCGGGTTTAGCGATCTTACTTGTATTCATTCACATGTATATTCAAATTTCAGGATCGAGACATTACATGGAATCATGCCGCTTAATTTCGAAATGGCCTCCGAAGAATCAAAAAAAACATTGTATAAAGGCCTTTTTGGTGAACCGCTCAAGTATGAGATAAAAACCCATCCATTTAACAAAAATGGTAATGCAAAAGGAATTTTAATTGGTGGGAATCTATCACTCATCCATACCTTGAAAGGAAGTAAATCGGACATTAATACCGAAGGAGCGATACTTTTTTTAGAAGATCTGGACGAATATCTTTATCATATCGACCGAATGATGGTCAGTTTAAAAAGATCCGGTCATTTAAGCAAATTAGCAGGATTAATTGTTGGGGGCATGACTATAATGAATGATAATTCAATCTCTTTTGGTGAAACCGCTTATGAAATTATTCGCCGAAATGTTTCGGATTATGATTATCCGGTATGTTATAGCTTTCCGTCAGGTCATTTTCCTGATAACCGAGCTCTTATTTTAGGAAGAAAAATTAAGTTGATAGTCGGGGATAAAGTCAAAATTGATTTTAACTAAATATATTTAATGATGGCAGAACATAACGACCTTGGGGAAAAAGGCGAAGAGCTGGCCCGAAATTATCTCATCAAGAATAATTATAAAATCAGGGAGAAAAATTGGCGATTTGGGAAAAATGAAATCGACATAATCGCTGAAAATAATGATACGCTTGTGATTGCGGAAGTAAAAACCCGAAGTAGTCGTTTTTATGGTGAACCTGAGGTTTTTGTTACCAAAACCAAACAGCGATTTTTAATTAAGGCAGCCCACGCTTATATTATCCAAAACAACATTAATCTGGATTGTCGATTTGATATCCTCGCTGTAGTAATTACTCCCAATAAGGCAGAAATCCATCATATTCAAAAGGCATTTTACCCTATGCGTTAAGACTTTGAATTGCTGTTTGCAATTAGCTTTTAGCTATTGGTAAGGCTAACAGCTAATAACTAACAACTTGATGCTTACACAAAACATACCTATTAAGCTTATATAATGCAATCATCAACCAATAGTTGAATATCAGTCCTTAGATTAGTTGTAACTTTGCAAGCAAAATATTTATCATGGCTAAACAGGAAGCAAAAGGTTCACAGAAACATGGAGACTTTTCAAAGTTTATGAAACCTGGCAAAAAGCAAATAAAAGATCGAATCAAGGCCGACAAAAAGAGATCTGAAAAACCAACTAAAGCTGCAAGACTGCCAAAATCTGAAATTAAACCTATTGGCACCCTAAAAAGCACAAAACCTGAACCCATTAGGTTGAATAAATATATTGCCAACTCAGGAATTTGTTCACGTCGTGATGCTGACCAGTTAATTTTAAAAGGAGAAATTAAAATCAATGGAATTGTGGTCGCCGAACTTGGAACAAAGGTTAATCCTTACGATAAGGTCGAATATCAGGATAAGGCCCTCAGACCGGAAAAGCTTGTTTATCTGTTACTCAATAAGCCAAAGGGCTATATCACAACTACCGACGATCCTTTAGAGAGAAAAACAGTAATGAAGTTGGTTGAAAAAGCTTGTCAGGAAAGAATATTTCCGGTTGGACGTTTAGATTTGAACACAACCGGATTATTATTGTTTACGAATGATGGAGAACTGGCAAAAAAGCTGACCCATCCCAGACATGAAATTAAAAAGATATATCACGCAGTTTTGAGCAAACCCCTAACGCAGGAAGATTTCATCAAAATTGCTGAAGGCATTGAACTTGAAGACGGTCTCATAAAGGTCGACAAGATCGCTTTTGTGGAGACCGGGCAGGATAAAAAGCAAATTGGGATAGAACTTCATTCGGGCAAAAATCGAATCGTACGAAGGATCTTTGAAAGCTTGGGATACGATGTAATCCGGCTTGACAGGGTATCGTTTGCCGGATTGACCAAAAAAGATGTTCCCCGTGGAAAGTGGCGCTTACTTAAGGAACTTGAAATTAATCGTCTGAAAATGATTTCCTAATTTAAAAAAAGACAAAAAAATTAAGATTACGCTTGAGATTTAAAAATCTTATATTATCTTTGCCGCACTTTTTAAAAGTACCTCTTTCGTTCTTTGTCTAGGGTCCTGAGCGATCAGGGTTCATCAGAGGTTAAAAAGTAAAACATTCCTCCTTAGCTCAGCTGGTTAGAGCATCTGACTGTTAATCAGAGGGTCTCAGGTTCAAGTCCTGAAGGGGGAGCAACAACAATAAGGGTTTCAAGACATCAAGTCTTGAAACCTTTTTTTATGCGCAAGGTTTGAGCAAGGTTTTGGGAAGTCCCTCCCAAAAAACAAGAGTTCGAATATGTCCTTCTGTCTCATTTCAAAATCTATCTTGTGCATTGTTGATAAGTTTCTGATTGGTTTTTATCTTGCAAATTGAGATATAAAATACAAAAGATTATTTTAGTGGTCTGATAATTTAAAATCAATGAACAGAATTAAAGAAGTACTTGAAGAAAAAGGAATAAAGCAGACTTGGTTGGCTGACAAACTGGGGAAGAGTTACAATATGGTAAACTCATATGTGCAAAATAGACAACAACCAAGATTAGAAGTTTTATATCAGATTGCTGAAATACTTGAAGTTGAAGTAAAGGACTTATTAATAGAGAAGAAGGATGTTAAATAATATCATATATGAAAAGAAAAACCAGTGGTTACAGTCTGCCGACTGTACCATTGTTGATTTGGTAAAATATATTCGAGACAAAGGACAATTGCGAGATACTCAAATTGAAGCAATTGAGACCTATTTGTTTTTGAAAATTAAAGGACAAAATAAACCACTTTGGCAACTATTTATAGAGGGCTTTTTTACCAATGGCACCGACTTATCAAAACTGAATATTAATCAAGCTGCAAGGGATTTTTTAACTGAAAACAAATACGCCTTTGCCCTTTACGATTTTGCCAGAACTAAAAATGAAAAAGGAACATTGCTTCCTGAATTAGAAAAACTCATTATTGAAAAACCAACTGAATTAGATTATGAAACAATCATTAAAAGCATCTTCTACAATGTAAGCTATGCCGACTATTTAATGAGTTTACCAATGGGAGCAGGTAAGACGTTTCTAATGGCTGCTTTCATATATTTGGATTTGTATTTTGCCGACAACGAGCCTGAAAACAAATGCTTTGCCCATAATTTTTTAGTGTTAATTCCTTCTGGTTTAAAAAATTCAATTGTTCCCAGTTTAAAAACCATTGAAAATTTTGACCCTTCTTGGGTTTTGCCTGAGCCTTCGGCAAGCAAGCTGAAAAAGTTATTGAAATTTGATGTGCTGGACGAACAGAAATCAGCGAAAAAAAGTAACAAAGCAAGAAATCCAAATGCTCAAAAAGTAAATGCTTGTTTGCCGAATCCATTTGGGCAAGTTTTTGTTGTAAATGCCGAAAAAGTAATATTAGAAAGCTTTCGGTTTGATGCTCAAACAGAAATAGTTTATGATACTGACGAGGAAAAGGACACTGCAAATGATTTAAAAAGATTATTCGGGCAAATTCCGAACCTTACAATTTTAATTGATGAAGTACACCACGCTGCAACCGATGATATTAAATTACGGCAAGCTGTAAATTATTGGCAAAGCAAAGGGAATATCACAACCGTTTTAGGTTTTTCAGGAACGCCTTATTTACAAGGTGCAGAGACCATTAAAGCGGGAGATTACGCTTTCAAATTCTCGCAAATTACCAATACCGTTTATTATTATCCATTGGTAACGGCTATCAAAAAATTTCTTAAAAATCCAACGGTTAAAATCGGGCAAAACCTTGACCGTTTTCAGATTATCAAAAAGGGAATTGATGACTTTGATAAACTTTATAAAACCAAAGTTTACGACAATGGAACAATTGCAAAAATTGCAATCTATTGTAGTAACATTGAAGTATTGGAAGAAGAAGTTTATCCTTATTTAACTTCTGAACTAAAAATAAATCCTGTTGAAATTCTGAAATTTCACGGTGGAAATAAGAAATATACTTTACCCAAAGAAAATGAATTAGAGTTTCGTTCATTGGATTTGGCTATTTCAAAAAAGCGTTACATTCTTTTGGTGCAAGTAGGTAAGGAAGGTTGGGATTGCCCAAGTTTGACGGGTGTAATCCTTTCTCAAAAAGGTGACAGCCCACAAAATATGGTTTTACAAACTTCTTGCAGATGCTTACGCCAAGTTGACAAAGGTAAAGTAGAAACCGCATTGATTTGGCTGAATAAAGACAATGCCGACACATTGAACAAGCAGCTAAAACAAGAGCAAAACAGCAGCATTGAAGAGCTTAATAATACCAGACGAAATGGGCATGTAGAAATGGTAGAACGCCACAGTCGTTTAGATTTTTTGCAATTGCCAAAAGTGGAATTTTACCAAATGAAAGTAACTTACCAAAGTATTGATGAAGAAGAAACAGCCAATACCAAAGCAAAGCTGAAAGCCATTATTAAAAAGATGGAAGATTATAAGGCTTCGGCATTGATTACTACAAGTGAAATATCAAATTTAGATACTGGTAGCATTGACATTATTAAAGAAACAGGAATTGCCTTTGCCAATTATAATCAATGGCTTTTTGAAATTTCACGGGAAAGTTTCGGTGCAATTTCGGAAAAACAATTACATCAGTACAATAGTGAATTGATAGAAATATTTGAAACTGTATCTTTTGAAAAAGACGGAACCCGCTTTTTCAACGAACTTTACGATTTGCACCAAATTAAATCAAAAATTCGTGTTGCTTTCAGTATTAAAAGAGATTTGCAAACCGATACCGAAGTAATTCCAAAACATGCTGAATTATTGATTGCCGAACGTTTAACTGATGTAGAGAAAAACCCTAAACTATTTCCTAATGATGCAGACACAGCAAAAATTTTGGAATTAGACAGCAAAAACGAAAGCCTTGAAGTTGATATGTCCGAAGTAGAAAAGGCTTATCAATTAATGAAAGCAACAATGGAAGCGCAGGGAATGGGAAACTTTGTTCCACCAATTGAAAGCTATAAAACTCAATTTGATTTTTCGCCAATTGTAAAATCAAAAAATAATTCATTTCACTATTTACCTTACAATTTTGGAGGTAACGGAAGTAGTGGTTTTGAAATTGAAACCTTGCAAAAGGCTTTGCAATTATCTGATTTTAATAACAAACAATTAGAAATTTATTACAATGGCGAACGTGGTTTGACGGAATTTGTAATTAACTGCTTTGCTAAAGAAGGTAAGTATTGGAAAAACATAGGAAAATACACAACCGACTTTTTGATAATAAAGCGAACCGAAAAAGATAAAATTCACAAAGCCCTGCTTATTGAAACCAAAGGTGCTTTATATGCAGAAGACAAGGTTTTTCAGAAAAAGAAAAACTATGTGGAAACTGAGTTTTTAAAACTCAATCAAGAAAAATTCGGGTATCATCGTTTCGACTTCCTTTATTTGGAGGATAGTAAAAACATAGTAGCCAACATCACAAAATTGAACAATAAAATTAACAACTTTTTTAATGATTAAGATATGCCAGTAAAATACATCCCGTATTACCCGAACACGGTTGAAGGACAAGCCATTTTAGACAATATTACACGTAGTCAACGAGTTTTGCGTTACCGCGAAAACGACAAAGTTTACGACCGAATAAAACGGGGAATGCCCTATTACGAAGTAGAGCAATTGGAGACCGTTGGCGAACCATCTGAAAATTTGGTAATCCGTGGCGAATGTATTTCAGCTTGTGCTTACCTCAAAGAAAAAGGAATTAAAGTGGACTTGGTTTATATTGACCCACCTTTTGCTAGTGGTGCAGATTATGCTAAAAAGGTGTATTTGCGTAAAAACCCAAAACTTGCTGAAAAAGTAGCAGCAGCCGAACAAGAAATGGATATTGATGAACTCAAAGCATTTGAGGAAAAGATGTATGGCGATATTTGGCAAAAGGAAGATTACCTGAATTGGATGTATGAAAATCTGATGGCAATAAAAAGCGTGATGAGTGATACTGCAAGTATTTATTTACATCTTGATTGGCATATTTCACATTATGCAAAAATATTGATGGATGAGGTTTTTGGAGAGGATAATTTTGTTAATGAAATTATTTGGAGAAGAAAATTAGCAACTTCTTATGCTTCAAAACAATTTGGAATAACAAATGATACAATATTTTGGTACTGCATTGGTGATGAATATGTTTTTAATGCAGAGTATTCTTTAGAAGATGAAAATACCCAAAATTATCTTGCCGAAAGATTTGTTTATGATGATGGTGATGGTCGAAAATACATGAAATCACCTCTTGTTAACTCATTATTCCGTCCGAATCTAAAATATGTATTTAATGGCATAGAACCTCCTGAAAATGGTTGGTTATATAGCAAAACAAGAATGCAAGAGCTATTTAATAACAATGAACTTGTAATACCCGAAAATGGTACAGGTAGAATTTATCGAAAAATTTATGCGGATACATATCAAGGTCAACTAATTCAAAATTTATGGCTTGATATACCTATTGTAAACCCAATGGCAAAAGAACGATTGGATTATGCAACTCAAAAACCAGAAGCTTTATTACAACGAATCATAAAAGCCAGTAGCAATAAAAATATGATAATCGCAGATTTTTTTGGTGGCAGTGGAGTAACCGCAAAATCGGCAAACGACTTAGGCAGAAAATTTATTCATAACGATATTGGCATCAATAGTATACAAACCGTAAGAGATAGGCTAAAAGAAGCAAAGGCAAATTTTCAAATATTTGAAATTAAAGACGGTGTGAGTTTATTCCGTAATCCACAGCAAACAATGGATAAACTAGCAATACTTATTCCAGGCTTACAAAAAGGAGTAAAAGGAATTAGTAATTTTTGGTTTGGTGCCATTTCCAAGAGCAAAGAAGGAATTGTGCCTGTGTATGTTCCTAATTTGCTCAACACACAAGAAAAGGTTTTGGATATTCCAACAATTAATACCATCATTAATCAGGAATTGCAAAACTTAGAAGTGAATGCAAAAAAAGTAATCGTTTATTACATCGACATTGACGACCAAAAAGCATTAGAAAAATTCATAAAAGACAATAACGCCACCGAAATTGAAGTTGAACTAAAAGACCTTAAAAACCTGCTTCACGACGTAGTAATTGAAGATATTATTGAGTTTACGACCAGTGAAACCAAAGGTGTTTTTACAACCGAAATTACAAAATTGATAAGCGACCGATTAATTCAAAAAATTGGAGAGTTCAACCAAAAAGGGAATTTACAATCCGTAATCAAAGGCAAAAAATTTGAACCAATCAATATTAGCAACGAAGGATTAGAACTTATTGAGCTCATTGCCCTTGATTGTAAAAATACCGAAGGACAATGGCACAGCACAACCGAAATAAAGATTAACAAACTTGGCTATGTCATTAAAGACGGAGTTAAATCAAAAGAGTTTTGGGATGGTAAAATAGTAAGTGATACCAAACCGAAACGAATTAAAATAAGGAATATAAGTGGGGATGAAACGATAAGAGTCATTGAATAATGTCGAGAGGTTTACCATACAATGTAAAACAAAGCCTTGAAAAATCAAGAGATTCGGCATTGTTGGCTATTGAAACATACAATAAGCCAGCAATAAAGTTCCGTTCAGGAGGGTATATTGTGCTTATGGTAATTTCTTGGACTTCATTATTTCATGCCATATTTTTTAGAAAAAAAATAAAACCATTCAGAAGGGAGGAAGGTAGTAATCGCTTTAAAATCATAGAAAATGACTTCTGTTACTGGAACCTCAATGAATGTTTAAAGGAATATTTTAAATCTGATACTCAAAATCCCATTAAAAGCAATCTAGAGTTTTTCATTCCATTACGAAACAAGATTGAACACAAATCTTTGCCCGAAATAGATTCTGATTTATTTGCGGAATGTCAGGCTATGCTTCTTAATTATGATAAAATTCTTGAAAAGGAATTTGGTGTTGATTATTGCATACGTGAAAGTTTATCGTTTTCATTACAATTATTTCCATCTCCCCGTGGTCTTGTAGATGCTGTAAAATCAAACCCAGATGCAAAAAAGGTAAAGGATTTTATCAATCAATATCGTTCTTCACTTTCAACAGAAATTCTCGAGAGCGGTCAGTATTCTTTTAAAGCTTTTTTATTACAAGTTGTAAATCATAAATCTGCTGATTCATTACCAATACAATTTATTCGTTATGATGAATTATCAGAAGAAGAAAAAAGAAATGCTAACAGGATTGCAGCTCTAGTAAAAGTTAAAGAACGACCAGTTTCGGGTAAAGATTTATTAATGCCAGGTAAAGTTGTGGAAATTGTTCAACTTGGAATAGGTAATCCTAAAATAACCAAGAACAAAATGATTAAAAACAAATTCAATCATTATACACATACAAAATGTTGGAAAAAATATTCTGTAAGACCTGATAATGGTGATGCAACCCCTTCAAATACAAATACCAAATATTGTATTTATGATGAACCTTCGGGACAATATAGATATACAAAAGGTTGGACAGAGTTTCTGATTGAAAAAATGAAAATTGAGGATGAATATTGTGCTTTGTTCAAATAGACAAAGTTTTATATTCCTGCTCTATGGCTGGTCGCTATTTTATGCCAAAGCAGATTCAAGGCCAGCTATAGATTTTGTCTGCCTTAACGCCTAATCTGTAAATAATAAAACGAACGAAGAATCTATAAATCCTTCTCAGTTTTTAAGAAAATGTCCCAAAATTTTCAATTTAATTATCTAAAGAAAACCGGTTTTTGAGATTTCTGGCCCAAAAATTTTTATTTCACATACGGGATTATACCCAATTAATCACCCCCCCTAGAAACAACTATACTGAGGGGCGGTACGGCGGTAGCCCGGGTGGGGAGCCCATGGCCGGGGCGGAGGGAGGATGGTCACCGGGAAAAGTCGAAACTCAAACAGCAAATAATCCATATACCCCATTCCTGTAACCTACAATTAGTCTGTAAACCCAATAAATACAAGTCATCTACAAGGATGGTTTGCTGTTTGATTTGTATGGATGGAGATCCGGAACAATTTAGGCGAGATGGATCGCAGATCCTAAGACCAAAAAAAAGACCGTTTTTTTGATAGGAAAATGCAGGAAAGGGTAATTTGGATTATGGAGTTAAAGATTTGAACTAGGATTACCCCAAGATTTCATGTTTTTGTGCAGATTTTTTTACTTTCATTACCGTTCGAGTTGAGACTCCATTTACTTTACTTGTTTCACGAACGCTCAATCCTTTCTTTAATGACTTAACAACAGAAACACTTGTCTTTTTGTTTAAGAATTCCTTTTCGGATTCGTTTGTTCCACGAGGCCTACCAAGGACACCGCCATTCTGAACATATACCATGCGTCCAGTACTCGTCCTTTCTAAAATATTTTCCAATTCCATAGCATAAAGCGAACTCATGGTTGCACAAATGATCTTCCACACAGGATTCGGATTACCATCTGGACGAGATTGCAAACCAAGATTTCGGACTATTATGTTCACTCCTTTTGAGTCTAACCATTCGCAGACTGAAATACAATCCCCTACTGAACGACCTATGCGACTCAATTCTTCAATGTGAATTTCACTTACCTTATTATCTTCAACAAGCTTCACGAGTTCCTTTCCTTTGGGTCTTTCCCTAAATGGTATGGAGCCGCTTATTTTATCGAAAAGTACGAGGTCGTATTTATCTGTATCAGCATTGAATCTATTTCCACTCTGATTTATGGTTGAAACTCTATTGTATTTTATCTTCATATCGTGCTATATTTAATCCTAATATAAATGTAACACATTTATGCCATTCTGCCTAATATCCAGCTGGTTAATTTAAATTAAAAGTGCATTACTTTTTATTAAGATATTTTGTATCACACTTCAGGAAGTTAAACAGGATAAAAAATCTATCCTGATCCCGGAAGATCTATTTGTCGAAGATCAGTTTGCACATCGAATAGAATTGGGGTGTATTTCAAGTTGAAGGCTGTGCAATACTAGTTTCCACGAGAACCCGGGAAGGAGATCCATATCCACTTCAGGTTTTTTCAATAAACTTTTCGTATTCGACCACGATATGTGCTATCAAATTGGAAAAGCCAGACTGATTGACCATAGAAGGCCTATATCTAGAAAATCAAAAGAGGAAGGGATTATGGGGTATGTAGTGATTTTTTCTCCTCAGAAGTAATTGTTTTGAAGCAGTACCAGAATTCTATATTGAATAAGACAGGTGTAGATAAATGGGCTACTAAATATTATGATATTGTAAGTCAACCCAAGTCCGACGTATAACATGCTAGGGATATTATTTATAGAATTGTAGCCCTCCCTATAAATAGGACTATTTAAAGCTAGAAGATCGATTATTGCTATTACTCTTCGTAGTATTTTATTATTTCATTTTCTTGATAATCCAATTCATTATTATTAATAATCGCAATATAGTATTTCCCCAGCCTATCATTTTTATTCTCATCGTATTTAAAACACCAAGCGACAAGATAAATTATATCATTTTTCTTTTCTACTGATAATCTCACGAGTCCACAATACTCACAAATTCCACCTATTTCTAAAACCAAATTTTCATTTGATAGAAAATCCTCCATCTCTGGTTTAATAGCTTTATTAAATATTTCATTAATGTTAATATCGCTACCAGATAATAATCGATAATCCTTCATTACATCATGAACGTCGGTTGATTCAAGGTCACGATATAATAGTTGACTTGTACAAATATTACAATAATCTGCCATAATTTTTTTTAAATTGTATTACTAGAATTTCACTCTTATTAACTTCACGTAAAAATAATTCTTTATTTTCAGCTATTTCACTATTTGAGTGAAACCCGGAGGACTCTTATAGGGAATAGCTTCTATTTTATCATTACACATATCTGTATTCATGATTCCTTCATGAACTGTTTCTACAATGAAATTGTAGCCAACACTTGATTCAGCAATTTCAATCCCATCCCAAACATAACCAACTTCCTTAGTTTCTCTAAAGGTTTGACCATCATAGCAGAAGATTTTGAAACTGTTACCACAGCAATTTCCACCACATGCAGTAATAATCTCTACTAATATGTCTGTATAACCGTCATTATTGAAATCAGCCTCTTTCTTAATATATACGTCGCCAAGTAAATTTGAACTTTTAGAGTCAAAAACTAAGAGAGTATTAATTCAAAGTTAATTGATTTTTCTGATATTGTTTTTTTCTTGCATTTAAAGTTTTGTCTTTGACATTTTTTCGTTTTCTTAACTTACTTTCTGCCCTTCCATAATACACCTCTGCTGGTGTAAGATTTTGTATAGATTCATGATATCTTTCATAATTATAATACTTTACAAACCGGGAAGGAGATTCACATCCCGTCTTCAGATTTTTTCTTTTGCAATAAATATTCATCCACGATATGTGCCACCAAATACCCGAACACTGAACCATTTATTGAGGAGAATACGATTACTGGGTCTTCCTCTAAATCAATTCCCATTTTGTCTTCTAAATAATATTTAGCGAATTGAATCTTCTCTTCTGAAATCTCGTTCATATTGAAATGGTCTTCAAAATCGAAATACAATCGGTCTCTTTCATCGTTTTCATTTGATATGTCAGTGTTTCTATTGCTCATAATCTTCTTATTATTTTATAATGGTTATTTTGTTAAGTAATCTGCTAAGGCGAGCCTGACCACTTCGGATTTAGTGATTCGTTCCTTTTTTAACAGCTCAATCAAATTTTGATATTGCTGGACTGTAAGACGGATGCTCAGGTGTTTGGTTTTTTTCTTATTCTTCATATCCATATAAATATCTGATTGTGCTACAAAATCTCGATTTTTAATAAAAAATGTTCTTCTTTATCAAAGGGTTCACTTCTATTGATATAATTGACTGTTAAATTTTGTAACACATTGTCGAACAATACTTTAGTTATTGACAACACTAGCAGGATTTCATAATACTAATTGACACAATTAAATAACATTTACACCTAATTGTCTGCTACGATAAAAAACACGAATAAAAACCATATAAACATTATTAAAGGAGCAATTTGAGGATGATTTAAGAGATATTAATGTTAAATGAGGGTGTTGTTCTTCTGATTCCTTATCTTCTAACATAGTTCATTAAAATCAATTTTGGGAGGGCATTGTTGATGTTTGTTATCTTATAATTAAATAATTTCCTGGCTAAGATGGGAATAAGATTAATAATATATCCGGAACAAAACAATCTGATTTTTTTATTTTCTACTAGTCATATATATGCTAGTATTTTCTAGTATTATTTCTAGTATTTGTATTCTAGTATTCCTTTCTAGTATTCTTTTCTAGTACTTAGTGCTCTAGTAAAAAAGTGGCTTTTAGATTGTTGCGTTCGTCTAGTCCTTTAGTTATCACCAAAGGCTAGAACGAACTCTCAAAATATGTCTTTTGAGTTGCTCCCCCTAATCAACGCCGTGTGCTGGGGGCTGGAATCACCTGTCAAGCCGTTCGGTTGCTCGTCATCCTTACCTTAAATCCCTTTGTTCTCAGGTTGCTCTTTGGATGAGTCCCATTGTAGAGCGATTGAAAGAATTAACGCAACTGTCATACGTTTAACCGACCATTAATTCTTTATTTTGTTTGGCATTAGCCGTAATAATTGAGGTTTACCTCTGATGTAAAATATAAATAAAATATTCGAAAAAATCAACCCTTAACTAATAATAAATACATCATAATTGAAAAAAAACTGAATCTCATTAAAAAAACTGAATTATACCATCCATTCTAAAAACCGCGAATAACCAACTTCCTGTCGTACGATTTAAAGTTAAACCTTGCATTCCAACCTAAAATTTCAATACCAATAGAAATTCTGTTTTCATTGATATTCCTATTGTTTAGAGGTTTAGTAAAAAAATGTTTCAAAAATATTTGGAAATGAGTATGTCATTACATATCTTTGCCATAGTTTTGAAAAATAATCTATTATGAGTCGTAAAAAAACACAGACGAATGTTCCGGGAATTCTTGAAGGATTTGAGGAGTTAGAAAGATTAATTGCTGTACAAGATGGTTTTGTTTACAACAGGAAGCCCAAAAATGTTGCCATAGCATTTGACCATCTGCGATTACTTGCTGAAAAGTATAGAACGGCTTTGAATGAGATTGAAGAGGCTATTCTGAACTATAAACAGGAATGGATAATTGCTGAACCAACAGTTTACGTCGCCAGAACAAGGGATAAAAAGACGGATATCGAGTATTTCACAGCAAAGACCTTTTGGCCATTAGCTGGGGGCAAGAATAAAGAGGTTAAGATTTATCTTGGTAAAGCATCTGATTTTGGGGATGATACTTTGAATATAAAAGCGAAGGAGCTAGCCAAAAGTAAAATGAGTGAAACTCTTCTAAGAAGGAGGGATGAGGGAGATATATAATTTTTATTTAAAAACCATATCATTTTTATACTATGCCATATTACATTTTTAAAATAGAAGGGGAGATATTCGATATCGCTTTGAACATTGTTCAGAGGTGTCGGTCTTCAATTTTAACTATTCATCGAGTTCTATATTCCTGCCAAAGGGAGTGAGATTACAAGTCAAATGGCAAACGGAGGTCAATAAGCGAGTTCCTTAGGAATTCTGTTTTTTTTGACCCAAAACTATGTCATAACAGTGTGATGACATACACGGATTGAAATCAATCCTGACGGCCATTGGTATGTTTAAAAACTATGTCAAACAATCAATATAACATATAAATAAAAAGAAAATGAAAACAATAATTTTTGATACAGAACTGGACAAGGTTCAGTTACACCCATTAGTAAAAGAAGTTTATAAGAACAAAAACCTTGAGGGTTTAAAATTAACAATGAATGTCATCGGACAACTTGAAGCTGTCAAGGTGGTCGAACGTGATGAATTCTTGAACATCATAGATGGGGCAGGCAGATATTACGCAGCAAAAGAGTTGGGATTTAAGACCATCCGTGTGGAAGTGCTGGAATACACCGATGAGCAGATTAACGACCAATTAGTTCTGAGGAATTTTAGAACCAAAAGGTCATATAAAGAACTCTGCGACCATGCGGAACTCATTCTCGGTATTTTGGGAAAATCACAAGGTAAAAAACGTGAGACTATTGGTGATTTAACGCTTGGTAATGATGATTTCGCCCTTGCAGGTAAAGATAGGTTTGGGATTGCCTGTGAGATTATTGGATGTGATATCTCGGCAACCTCGCTTCGAAGAATTTTTGCCATTAGGGATTTTGAAGAGAATGGTGACGAGGAGGCCAAAGGGTTTAGGTTAATGGAACGGCTTGAGAGTGGGGAAATGTTGGTCAACCAAGCCTATGACAAGATGAAGGCCTACAAAGCCGATAAAGCTGAACAGGGAACCAACGCCCTTACTGAAGCTATGGATTATATAAAGGGCAATCATTTTGAACTATTTAACAAAACCAACGAAAATCTCTCCGATATTCCTGATAACAGTATTGATTGTGCTACGACATCCAACCCTTATTTCGGTCAAAGAAATTACCCTGACGGAACAAACCCCGAAGGTATGGTTCCACATGGACAAGAGGAGAATGTGGATGAGTATGTTAGGAATCAGGTTAAGGTTTTCAGTGGCGTTCGTCCTAAACTAAAGGAAACAGGAAGCCTCTTTGTGATAATGGCAGACTCATATAATGATGGTAAAAATTGCATGGCAATCTACAAGTTTGCCATTGAAATGATGAAGGATGGTTGGTTCTTTGTTGACGAGTGGATTTGGCGAAAAACCAACCAAAAACCCCAAACAGTAAAAGGCAGGCTTCTTCCAACCATTGAACGAATACTCCACTTTGTAAAAGACCCAAATAAATATTATTTCAGAGAGTTTAAGAACTGGCAACCTAATCAAGGGTTTGAAATTGTTAAGGGCAAGAAATCCCAATCAAGAAAAGAATCAGGCTGGTCGTTTAAAAGACCCCTCGAGCGATTCCGAAATTTCCTCGAAGAGCAGGATGTCAGGAAGATTATCGAAACAGCAGTCTTCAACTGGCAAGAGTTGAGTGAGATTGACCCTAAATTTAAGCACCTAGCTCCTTTCCCGAGTGTTATACCTCTTTTACCCATCCTGATGACCACAAAACCCGGTGAAACTGTTTTGGACATTTATAGTGGTTCAGGAACAACAACGGCGGTTGCAGTGGCTTTAGGCCGAAATGCAATTGGGTATGACACCGATACAAAATCACACAATTTTGCGGCTAAACGACTTCAACTTGTCGATGAGAACAGACCGGATATGGAACAGGTATTCGAATTTGAAAATGAATTTATGCTTGAACCCATAACTCACTGCACAATCAATAATTAACCAAAATCCGTGATAATATGAAAAACAAAAAAAACAGAAGTCCTTAGTTTACGAGCCAATAACCAATAACCAATAATCAGAAATAACTTATAATAATTTAAAACCGGGAACAGGGATACTGAACACTAATACTATGAAAATATTAACTCGCCAACAAAAAAGGGCTTTAATGAGACTAGTTGAAAAGAAAAGAAAAAATTGGAAAGTTCCAAAGTGGACTCCTATGAAGTTTGTAGAAAAACAAGTAGACCCCGCTAACCCCGAAGGCGATATCGGCATTTTTATAAATGATATTTATAATGTCAAAGCCAGAGTAATGATTGATGGAATGATTCACCTATCATTTCATAATAAAGATAATTCAACTGATATCCCTTGGACTCACAAGCAGCAAATCAAAAACGATATTTGCGGTGAAGATAGGGAAGCAATCGAAATATTTCCTGCCATGAGCCGAATTGTAGATACCTGTAACCAATTTCACTTGTGGGTCTATCCGGAGGGTTATATCATCCCAACAGGATTTCCCCAAGATACTAAATACAAATTCAAAAAATCCCAAAATAATTACACCAAAATCGCTACAAACCAGTGTTAACGCGGGTTTTATTTGGTATTCTAATTTTAATTATGTATATTTTTAACGCAAAATCGAAGATTAATTATGTTTAATAACAACAAATATTTAACAGTTTATATGCTTGGAGAGTATTTGCAAATCTCCAGGTCGCTTATCTATAAGAAAGTAAGTAAACAGTCCATTCCATATAAAAAGATTGGAAAAAGTACCCGATTTGATATAGAAGAAATTGATAGATGGGTGGCAAATGATTGCAAAAATGAATATGAATTACCAAAACTTCAAAAATTATAATTATGGCAGCTTTTAACTTGGTTTTAGATACCCGTGTACTGAAAAAGAAAAATCAATATAACCTCGCTATTCGAGTCAATATGGGTAGTGAACAAATGTATCTGAACATCGCAAAGATAACCCAAGAACAATACGATCACGTTTTTGAAAAGAAATCAATGGATAAAAATAGTGTTGAGTTTAGGCAGACATGCGCTCAACACTTGGCCAAGAGCGAACGTGTTTTTATAAACCTAAAACCATTTGATAAACAGGAATACAGAAGACAGTTTTTCAATAAAGAACCTGAACAAGTCAGCTCATTATTATTGAAAGATTTGTTCGAGAATTTCATATTGAAATCTGAAAATCTAAAGCCGGCCAGTAAGGCTCATAACAAATACAGCAGGTCGGTTTTTGAAACATTCAGTCCCGATATCTCAGTATTAAGTATTACACCCAATTACATCAATCGGTTTGTTAAAGAAAGATTGGATTCAGGGGTCAGTCAATGTGCAATTGATTCAAATCTGAGGGATTTGAGAAGAATAATCAATTACTTTTCAAATGAAGACAATATTATCCCAACCAGCTTCAAATATCCGTTTGGGAAAGGCGGATATAGTATTAGTAGCTATTATCCTCGAAAGTTGGTAATGACAAATGATGAGATTAAAAAGGTAGCTGAATTAAATGAGTTTGAATCGGTGCAGGAAGAATACGCCAGAGATATATGGTTATTTCTTTATAGATGTAACGGGATTAATTTTGCTGATTTATTGAGAATGCGCTGGGACAATATTCATAACAACTATATCGTGTTTTTTAGGAAAAAAACAGAGACGACGAGGAAGAATAACAAAAAAGAAATTATCGTCCCTGTAAGTCCTCTATTAAAGGAATTAATGGATAAAATAGGGGTGAAAGACAGTCCGTTTGTGCTGGGAAAGTTAAAGGAGGGATATTCAAATAGTATGTTTGAGAACAAGAGTAAAAAAATGAAAAAAATTATAAATAATAGCCTCAGTGAAATAGGGAAACGATTAGAAATATCAGTTCCGTTGATGGTAAAAACAGCTAGGGACTCATATGCTACCACATTAAGACGAGCCGGGGTATCGAAGGATGATATTGGCGAAATGCTGGGTCATTCCAATTCAATTGTGACCGAACATTACTTGGCGAGCATCGATATGGAATCAACTTTTGAAATTAATAAACATCTTTTTTAAGGAGATTGTTTACTAATATATAAATGCACAAGGTTTTGGGGAAATCCATAATGACAATCCATTTTCATTAGTAATCGTTACGTTTTAATTCATCTTATTTCATATATTTGAAAAAGGTACTACAATTTTTATCTAGCGGACAACCCACAGAATTATGTAGCACATGAATTTTGGGGAAGAGGGGAAATATATAAGAACATAAAAGGTGCACAATACATACCAATACGGGTGGATATATACATTCAAGGTGAACATATAAATAAGTTATGCGCAAATTAACAACTTTGACATTAATAATTTAGCTTAAAATAAGTAGACACATTATGATACAATTTGTTGAAGTAACAGGATTTAAGTCGCTTAATAATTTTAAAATAGAATTAAAAAAGGGATTAAATATTTTAGTAGGACCGAATGGTTCAGGCAAAACAAATATTATTTCTTTATTTGAATTTTTGTCTCATATTGCACAGAGAGAGGTACAGGATGCAGTTGGTTTATCGGGAGGAGCAGGCTCAATTTTTAGAAAAATTGGCACAGTTGAATTTAGTAATGAAATTCACATTACTACAAGGGGTAATTGTTTGTTTGATAAAAACAGATATTTCAATTATTTGTATGAATTTAAAATATGTGTTATTAAAGAAAAAGGACTTATACGATATTCATACCAAAGGATAATAGGTCAGCTGAGTAATAAACAAGCATTACTTTCTGGAAATTCAAAAAACATAGATTTAAACATTGAGCAGTCTGTCAATTCTGATGGGGAAATTGAGGTTAAATTGTTGAAGCTTGACCGAAGAAAGTACAAAAGTCACATGTATCGTAAAAACCCTGATAATGAAGAATTAATAGATTTTTTAACTCGTAGTGGTGATAATCAAAAAAGAAGTTTGGTACAGCAACTTTTTAGATTTTTATCACATATTGAACTGATTTTTGGAGACTTATTAGGGGGTGAAACATTCAATATTATTCCCACAAAAGTAAAACAGCCTGAAGATATTGCAAATGAACCTGGAATAAAGAAAGATGGTACAGGCCTGGCTTCAACTTTATACCATATACAAAATAACTTAGATTTAAGAAGGAGTATGTCATATGGTTACATGATTAGACGAAGAAGGCACATTAATCCAAAGACATATGAGAGAATAGAAAAGCTAACTAACCTGGCAAATAATTCTATAAAACGAATTGAAGTAGTTAATAACCCTTTTGATAATCAATTACAAGTAAAAATTCACATTTCAACCGATAAGGAAAATATTGTACTTCCGCTATCGGCAATGTCTGATGGAACTATTAAGTGGATTACCTTAATTACTGCGATATTAACTACAACCCAAATATTTTCGATTGAAGAACCAGAAAATTATCTACACCCTTGGATGCAGGCGCAGATTGTTGATATCATGCGAGATACATATGCTTCAAAAAATGAAAATTCCTTTATTATCATGTCAACTCATAGTGAAACTCTACTGAATCATTCAAAGCCAGAAGAGGTAATTATAGTTAAACTTGAGCATGGCGTTACTAGTGCTGAAAGAGTTAAAAATGCGAAAATGCTAAATGAGGAAATCTCTAAAACTGGATTTGGGCTTGGGTACTATTATTTTACAGGAGGACTAGACAATGAGTAGGCCTGCATATCTTGTTGATGGTCAAACTGAGCAAAAAGTAATTAGGAAAATTTGCCCAAACCAACCCGTTAAACTAATTGGGTGTAATGGAGATACTGTTTGTTTAAGTGAAATTGCAAAAAGAATATCTACACACATTAATCTTTTAAATAATAATTATTATCCAATAATTTGTCTTATTGATAAAGAGAAAAGAACTACAAGCATATCTGAAATTGAGAATGAATTAAGAATTCTTCTAAATAATTTAGGTCATCAGAATGATAATATAATAATTGGAGTAGCTGATAGAATGATTGAAAACTGGATTTTAGCAGATTGGGATAATTTTAGCAAATATTATAATATAAATAAAGAGTGTCCTATGTCAAATTTTGATGGAATTAGTGGCAAAGGTTTCATAAGGAAAACTGTTGATTTTTATCACGAGACAACTGACGGTGTAGATTTAATTTTATCAGCCGACCCGAAAGTAATATATTTAAATAGCCCTAGTTACAAACATTTTATTGATAAATTTAATGAAGTAGAATGTCACTATATTGATGAAATAATCAGCGTATAACACGCGGTATAAACATTGGGGTTTAATTGGTTATTCGAGCTTTCTGCCACGCATCAAGTTCGGTGTATCTTGATAGGAAAGTCGCCCGCAATCCCCAACGATTTCTTATAAAAACGCGCAAGGTTTCAAGCAAGGTTTTGTGTAAAACCGTGACAAATGGTGGACATCTTAATCTATTCTATTTATAATAACTCACAGAACCCAAGTATATTGGGGATTTTGGAATTTCCCCAAAAACACTGTTAATCAGAGGGTCTCAGGTTCAAGTCCTGAAGGGGGAGCAAAAAAGCGTTCAGGGTTCTGAACGCTTTTTTTATTGTCGACTGCATATTTATAATTAAAGATTTTTTAAAGGCATGGTTGGTTACCTGCCTAACGCGAAAGACCTGAAGGGGGAACAAAAAGCGTTTAATATTTTGGATGTTTTTTTATTTAAGAATGGTTGTTTGTTAATTTACGATTTTCAATTTGGAAATATGATAAAATCAACCTACACCTTCTTGGATTTCATCGCAAAGGCTGCTATTCTGTCCAAAAGATTTTCTTTGTCTTTAAAATTATTTACCAATTTATGATTTATTGAATAGACGGCTGTATGCTCTTGTTGTCCTTTCAAATAAAATTGCCCCAAACGAATAAAGTCCCATTTCTTTTTACAACTTGTTTTTACTAATTCTGAAAGAACAATTGACTTCTCAACTACCCTTGTATGATCTTCTAAACGGGAGGCGGTATTTACTGCATCCCCAATAATAGTATAATCCATTTTAATTTCTGAGCCCATATTCCCTTCTATTACCATACCTTTATCAATTCCATATCCTGAATATAAGAGCGATAGAGGTGAATTGGCAGATACTGTAATTCTAAGTTGCCTTAACTCTTCTAAAATCTCAATACAGGCTTCCAATGCAAAGTCGGCATTATCACCATTAAAATAAGCCATAAATCCATCACCAATAAACTTATTGACCTCTCCTCCCTTCTTGGTAATAATTCGGGTACAAATTTCAAAATAGGAATTGATGAGCAAAAATACATCTTCAATATTCAATTGTTCAGCCAAAGAAGAATAGGACAAGATATCTCCAAAAACAATAATTCGTTCAACCTCTTTTGGTTGAATCATCACAGGATTTAATCCATTACTAATAATCTTTAAAACACTGGGTTGCGTATATTTTTCAATGACCATATGAGAATCAATTAGGGCCTGCAAAAGCAACTTGATAGGTAATGAAAGTTCATCTGTCTTTTGATCGAGATTTGTTAACTTCATAGACCAATCAGGGAAATAGCGCTCACTAATATCATTTTCCAACTTAAGGGCCAATATATCTTCATGGCGATGGTCACCCTTAATTTTATTAAAAAGCAAGTCAATATCCTTTTCGGTACCCTCGATAATTTGAAAAAATAAGTTGTTAAAATAAATAAGAGTGCCCGTTATTTTTTTTGTCCGGTTATTTTTTTCAAATATCTTACCGAGTTCATCAATCTCTGAGAAACTTAATTTTGCTTTTAATTTACTGATATAGGTAATTCGTTTCATAGTATAATCAAAGATATGATATTAAATGGCACTATGTTTAAGTGTTTGGATGCTTATAATCGTAGATAAATAATTGCAATTTTTCATTATAGGGGGAGCAAAAAAGCGATCAAATTTTGGACGCTTTTTTTATTTGGTGCTTACCGTTTTCTGATTTAAGATTTTCTAAAACTAAATTTCCCTTATGGTTGATCTTTTACGCAACGAACAGCAAATCCAGCTTGACGATCTGTATACAATTCTTGCACATAATTAGAAAAGATGCCCAAGCTCCAGTAACATGCAATTGAGTAATCAATTGTAGAAGTCCACCATGCGCCATACAATCCGATACCTGAATATGTACCATCTAAATAACGCATTCCACTTGGAAGAGCAGTAAAACCATATTCATTAGTAGCCTTAGTATTGTCACCATACCAATGAATATTACCTGTTTCTCTTAACCAGTCACTTGCATAATTTAATCCTACATAATTAACCAAAATTTCCCACTCCTCAGAGGTAGGCACATGCCAACCTATCGGGGCAATGTTTCTGGAGTCGTTTATTGCATACCAATTATATAAACGCCCGTAAGTATCAGCATTGGCAATGTTATTATCATAATTGCAGTAAGCACTCGTGGTAAGATTCATCCACTGGGTATTACTTTCCACATAGGATATTGGATCCCCATTACGATATTTCGTAACTTTCAGGTTTTCAGCCATCCATTCTTGATTACCAATTTTCACAGTTTTAAAAACGATTGGATCTTCCGATGTATCTTTTTTAACACAGCCACTTGCTGTCATTATCAGGATTCCCATTACAACGAATGAGTAAATCCAAATTCTGTTATTTTTTGTCATTTTTCTTTAGTTACAAGTTATTAATCGGTCGTTTAGAAGCTATTTCATTTTTGAATATCAACTAACTAGATCATAAACTACTTATCTTTTTTGGAACGTATATCAAATATAAAAAAACAATTTGATTAATTCTCAATCCGAAATATATTTTTACAACTATTAAAAACCTACAATATCTCAATATGATAAGAAATTTTTTTACATTGAAATATACTTCTAGTTGCCTAATTTAAGATACATAATAATTATAATTCAAACGAATAAATTAAAACATCAAAGCATGTTTTATTTGGTTGTTTTAACTTCAAAAAGTCATTTAATTGGTTGCAACTTTTAATAATAGGGTGAGCAAAAAAGTATTCAGGGTTTTGAACGCTTCTTTTATTGCCGATTACTTATTTATAATTTAAGATTTTTAAAAGGCTCAGTTAGTTACTAGTCTACCGCCGCGTTATACTTCATAATTCGGGCAACAAATTAACGATTTCTCTCAATTTATCTCGCTTGTCTTTTTTTTATACTGGGCATTAACGCTTTGTTATATCAAAAATTGAACATTTCGGAGCGATATCCTGTCAGCCTGCATAAAGCTAAATGCGAGTTATAAAGTTCGATTTCAGCACTGCCTGCTCAGTAATGGCATATGAACACTGTTGTAACCCGTTCGCGTCCACCGTAATTTTGAATTTGACGTGTTTGAAAAATATCACCATAAGAACTTAACGATTGATTTTGACCGTTATTCTTTTATTTGCTTTAACCTTAAACAAAGTGTAAATTTGGTATCTGATGGTATAAAATCGCGAAATCATTTTCAAGCATTAAGGTATTTAGTATTCATTAACTATAATAGTGTATGAAACAATTTATTAAAATGTTGATTGCATTTTGCCTGTTTGCATTTGGAACAACAATGCAGGCACAGAATACTATCCCTGCCTCAGGTGGAAATGCAACCGGTAGCGGGGGATCTGTCAGTTATTCCATAGGGCAGATTATTTATACAACAAACACCGGATTAAATGGTTCTGTTACCCATGGAATACAACATCCATTCGAGATTTCAGTTGTGACTTCTATTGAAGAAGTAAATGGTATTTTGTTAGAAATTGTGCTTTACCCGAATCCTGCGTCGAACTTTATTAAGTTGATAATTGAAAACTACGAAGTCGGAAATTTCAGATATCAGCTTTATGACATTAACGGTAATATTTTACTTGACAATAAAGTTGAAGGTAACGAAACAAATATTGTGATTAGCAATCTTGTGTCTGCGACCTACTTTCTGAAATTGACTGACCGCAAAAAGGTAATAAAAACATTTAAAATTGTTAAAATCTAAATAGTTATGAAAAAATTACTCACAATTATACCCGGAGTATTATTAACCGCAATTCTGTGGGCACAAAGTCCTCAGAAAATGAGCTATCAGGCTGTAATTCGTAATGTAACTAATCAGCTTGTAACAACTCAAATTGGAATGAAAATAAGTATTCTGCAAGGTACTGAAAATGGTACGCCAGTCTATGTTGAAACCCAAACACCAACACCCAATGCGAATGGTCTGGTTACCATTGAAATTGGAGGCGGGGTAACTTTTACAGGAACTTTTGCAACTATTGATTGGTCTGCGGGACCATATTTTATTAAAACCGAAACCGCTATTACTGCCCCCTTAACAACTTATACTATAACAGGTACAAGCCAACTATTAAGCGTACCTTATGCCCTTTATTCAAATGCAAGTGGTGGTGGTTGGTCTATTACAGGAAATGCAGGACTAATAGATGGTACTAATTTTATTGGTACAACCGATAATGTACCTTTTAACATTCGTGTGAACAATCAAAAGGCAGGGAGTATAGATCCAACATTGTATAACACCTTTTGGGGTTACCAGGCGGGTAATTCCAACACCACAGGAAACTCCAATACCGCAAACGGATTTAATGCGCTTTTCACCAACACCACAGGAAACTCGAATACCGCCATCGGACGATATGCGCTCTTTTCCAATACCACAGGAATCTTGAATACCGCAAACGGAGGGGGTGCGCTTTATTCCAACATAACCGGATACAACAATACCGCCAGCGGATTCAAAGCACTTTATTCCAACGTAGCAGGCAACAATGGAGTGGCTATAGGTTTTTACTCTCAACACTTTGCAAACAACACAGCTACAGCTTATGACAATACAAACACTTCTATCGGTTATCAATCACTACGCGGTTCTGATACACCGGCAAATAATACGGGAACAGATAATACCGCCATTGGTCGGGATGCGCTTTATAACAACTCCGCAGGAAGCAGAAATACCGCTAGCGGATTTGATGCACTATATTCCAACACAACGGGACATTCTAATACCGCCCACGGAATGAATGCTCTATATATCAACACAACTGGAACATATAATACTGCCATCGGAGTAAATGCGCTTTATTCCAACACCATAGGAGTCTCAAATACAGCCATCGGACTAAATGCGCTTAATTACAACACCACAGGAAACCATAATACTGCAATCGGATTGTCAGCACTTAAATCCAACGTGGCAGGCAACAACGGTGTGGCTATAGGCTTTTTCTCTCAATACTATGCAAACAACACAGCTACAGATTATGATAATTCAAACACTTCTGTCGGATATCAATCCCTTCGCGGTTCTGAAACGCCATCAGCTAATACCGGGATATCGAATACCGCCATCGGACGGGATGCGCTTTATTCCAACACCTCTGGAAACTCAAATACAGCCATAGGAAAAGGCACGCTTTATTCCAACACCACAGGATATCAAAACACTGCCAACGGAATTAATGCGCTTCAATTCAACACCAAAGGAATCTCAAATACAGCCATCGGAGGGGGAGCACTTCAATCCAACGTAGCAGGCAGTAATGGTGTGGCTATAGGTATATACTCTCAATGGTTTGCAAACAATACAGAAATTGCTTATGACAATACAAACACTTCTCTCGGATATGAATCTCTTCGCGGCTCTCTCATCCCATCAGATAATACAGGAACAGGTAATACAGCCATCGGACGGGATGCGATCCGTACCAACACCACAGGAACCTTCAATACCGCAATCGGATTAGGAGCACTTTCTACCAACACCACAGGAAACGATAATACCGCCATCGGACATAATGCGCTTTATAACAACACCACAGGAAACCAAAATACCGCCATCGGAAAAAATGCTCTCGGCTCAGGCGAAGTATACTCCAACTCAACCGGAATAGGGTATAATGCCCATGTAACAGCGAGTAACATGATAAAGCTAGGTGATTATAGGGTAACAAGCATAAACGGAGCAGTAGCCTTTACCGTAATCTCGGATGGGCGCTTTAAAAAGGATATCAATGAAAATGTTTCGGGTCTTTCTTTCATCATGAAATTACGCCCCGTTACCTACCATCTTGATATGGATAAGATAGCTGTGTTTATGAAAACATCTGACAATTCGAGGGACAGAGCATCAGAGGCATCGAAAGAAAAAGTGCTCCAAACAGGATTTATAGCGCAGGAGGTGGAAAATGTTGCTCAGGAACTTGGCTATGATTTTAGTGGTATTGATAAGCCTGATAACGAAAATGATTACTACGGTTTACGTTATGCCGAGTTTACCGTTCCGCTGGTAAAGGCCGTGCAAGAGCAGCAGAAAGTGATCGAGACTTTAATTGAAGAAATCCGGCAACTAAAGGAACAGGCCAATCACAAGCAATCGGTTTTGAGCAAATTGGAGGTGGAAAACGCCACAATCAAATCAGCTTTTGAAAGTCGCCTGAAAAAACTGGAAGAAATGCTGGGCTTAATGGCACAAAAATAGAAGCGTTCTATTAAAGTTTTATTAAACTAATTTTATAAAACTTTTAGCAATCACATATCAATATTACATTATAGAAGGTTTTACCAACCATTTTTCAGTAATATGCCACAATTTTCGAATCTGAAATTAGATACCTTCTTTTCTAACAATAACGACTATCAGCTTAGCTGATTAATCCTTAACGCAACGTACGGAAAAACCTTCTTTAACATCTTCCCCATATAATGAGTAGCGTACATAACTGTCATAACTGCAAATATCCCGGTATTGGGCACCAATATAACCTTGTGAAGAAGTCCACCAGTAACCGCCCATTCCAATGCCTCCAAACGTACCATCGCCATGCCAACGCTTACCACCCGGAAGTGCGGTGAAGCCACTTTCGTTGGTTCCTGTATTACGAACGAGCCAGTGACTTGAACCAGATTCTTTTAATTTGCTACCTGCCAAATTTACGCCACCCAGATAATTGGTTAATATTGACCACTCAGCATCGCTTGCCACATGCCAGCCTGTTGGGGCAATGTTGCGGCTATCGTTTACAGCATACCAGTTATACAAACGCCCGTAGGTATCGGCGTTGGTAGTGGCATTATCATAATTACAGTAAGCTCCGGTTGTAAGACTTCGCCATTGCGCAGTATCGGTTACATTGGGTATTGCATCGCCATTGCGGTACTTTGTAACATTTAGGTTTTTTACCATCCATACCTGTGTACCAATAGTTACCGACTCATAAACAGTTGTATTTCCGGAATTATCGGCTTTTTTTTCACAGCTACTTGCTGTCATTATCAGGATTCCCATTACAACGAATGAGTAAATCCAAATTCTGTTATTTTTTGTCATTTTAATTTAAGTCTAAGTTATTACTGAGTCGTTTATAACCTAATTTATTTTTGAATATCAGCTAACTATGACATAGGCAGCTCATTTTTTTGGAAAGCAGATCAAATATATATAAATTAACGATGTGTTGTACTTCCATGCCTTAATTTATTTTTTGTCAGGAACTTACCGCTAAATTTATCTCAATATCCGTACGAAAACATTTTATTTTGAAAAGGCTCATGTTTGTTTTTTATCAAGGACACAAAATATGATCTCAAATTACTTTATATTTAAATTAGAGGTCAGAGTAATCATTTCAAGAACCTATTCATTTTACTAAATTTGAGCTTTCGTTAGAGTCTCGACAGGTCGGGATTAATCAGAGGGTCCTCCCGAAACTTCGGGATACTGAAGGGAAGCTAACACCAGTAAAGGGTTCGTGATGCAAGCGGCATTGCAACTTGCCTGACGGCAGTCAGGAATGCCGCTTTGCAGCAGAAGTAAAATTCAGAAATCCCCAAAATTTTCGTCCGGGGATTTTTTTAGGAAATACCTTATCGCCTATGTTTTTCAGGCTTGTCCTTCCGAATGCCATTTAATCTGCTGTGAAGCATGCATAATAATAGCCAGAATAACAAACAGTCCGATGCTACCGACCAACAATGCGTAATCCTGTAATTGTAAAATGGTAAACAGGAATAAATATAAACCCGTTTGCAAAAGCGTTACCCAGCCAACCATGCGCCTGTCTTTCATTATGGTGAAAACATACCACGATATCAACAAAGTGACTGCAATTGCTGATATAAGATATGCTAGGTTGAACCCGATTTGTTCACCAATGGAAGTGAGCAGCGAATAAAAAAGCAACAGTGCAAAAGCCACCAAAGCATACTGGAACGGATGAATCCTGATCCTGCTTTTAATTTCAACGAAAATGAAAATAATGTAATTCAGTGCAATAAATAAGATCGCATATTTTACGGAGCGCATCGATTTTTGGTAATGATCGACCGGAATGAGCAACTCAACACCTAATTTAGCATCGTGAGTGTTGAATTTCTGATCGATCCATTGCTGAGGAAAATTGCGATTTAGGTGCGTTACTTTCCAATTCGCCGTAAATCCATTCGGAGTTACTTCCCTTTGAGAAGGTAGAAAGCCACCCGAAAAACTCGGTTGGGTCCAATCCGATTTTATTGAAATTTCTGAAGTTTTCCCTAGTGCTTCCACCGACAAATCCTCCGATCCATTTAAAACCAGTTCAATCTCAAAATTCATGGGTTGATTCAGATCAATGGAACTGGCTTTTATAGTAATGCCCGATTGGAACAAATCGGTATCGGCAACCCCCGGCTCAACGATGCTTTTCTTGCCATTGACAATTAATTCGGGCAGGTTTTTGATGCCACGCATATCAGAAACCCCTATGGTAAAATAAGCGGCATCCCAGTTATATTGTGCATTTTTTATGTCCAACTGAGTAACATCTGGCTTTACAAATGAACCTTTAAATGTAAGTTTCCCTTCGTAAACCACTACCTTGTATATTCCTCGTTTCCGCGTTTCAGGATAAAGAACGGCATCTGTTTTGAATGTTTCAGGCAGAAAATGTGCCACTCCATATCGTTCGCCGGTAAGCTGATTGTTATCCCCCGTTTCCATCACTAAAAATGGCACATTTAATACCGGGCCGGCAACCACCTGCTTTCCTCCCCATTGGGTATAAAGTTCATTTTTCACCTTTTCGCTCAGGGCAATTCGCTCGCGGATAACATCCTGTATCAAAAAGGACGGGATCAGCAGCAAAATAGCCAAAACCGAAACGATGACCATTTTCATACTGTAACTGTTTAAAATCTGTTGAATACCTTTTGTTTCCATTGTTTTATATTTTAAAAGTACTTTGTTTTTCAAAGTTAAATAGTAAAAAAATTATTGATTATTTATTAGTTCTTCTAGTGCCGACAGATGTTGTCGAAACAATTCCCTGCCAAGCTCGGTTGCCTCATAAGTTGTACTTGGCTTGCGGCCAATAAATTGCTTGGTAACTTCTATGATTTTCTGCTGTTCCAAAGCTTTCAGGTGGCTGGCCAGGTTTCCATCGGTCAATTCGAGCAGTTCCTTCAATGCATTGAAATTGAGCGTGTCGTTTACAACAAGTGCCGACATGATCCCAAGCCTGATGCGGCTTTCAAATACTTTCTGAAGGTTTGAAATTGGATTTTTCACCAGAATTTATTTTCGATTTAATATACTTGAATTTCCCATTTCTCCGAATATTGCTTACGGATTGCGTATTTTCCCAATACTCCCGGCCCCTTGTTCTTTGCGCTCATGCTCATGCCTGAAATACATCACTGAACCATAAACAATATGCATTATCCCAAAACCTATTGTCCAAAGAAGCAGACCCTGGTTAATAAAAACTCCGGCCAAAATACCTAAAATAATTTCTGTTAGCCCTAAGTAATGAATTTCGCCAAAGGTAAATTTCCCGGCATTTACAAGTGACAAGCCATAAAAAATTAACATGGCCGGGGCAACCAGCCCTATTTGATGATGAAACAATAAAATCAATATAAAAATTCCACCTGTAACCAGTGGAATCATAAAATATGCGAGTAAGTGTTTGGTTGAATTGCTCCAAAGCAGTTGGCCTGCCTTTCTGGCTTTCCGCTGCGAAAAGTAAACAGCTCCCAGTATAGCAAATCCCAGAACCAGAATCGCATCCAATGCAAGATAAAAACCAGCACCTGAACTTAACAGATTACCTTTTTCAGCTATGTATTCAAAGTCTTTGGTATTGCCTGAATCCAGAATATAAAACCAGGCTATTGCAGCGCCAATCAACGCAAACAATCCGGCAAAAATACCGGACAATCCGCTTAGTGATAAAAATTTGGATGACCGCTCCATGATTTCACGAATGGCCTGAATATCTTCTTTATGATTTTTTAAATTTGTTTTCATCTAAAAAGTACTTTGATTTACAAAGCTAATATATTTATTTGAAAATCCAACAAATTTTAAAAAATTCTTAAAGGGAGATTTTAATTTTAAATGGAGTGGTGATTATTCATAAGTGGAGAGGTATAAACAAAGAAAAAAGGCTGTCAAAAAAATCTGAAAGCTCACAAATATGTTACATCGAGCTCTAGTACTGAGCCAGTCGAAGTATGTCGAGATGTGGTTTCGATTGCACTCAACCACCTTCAAAAAAGTCTTCGTCATTTTAGGGTGACACCCTGAAGGGTGTCACCCTGTCTTGTCCTAAAATAGGTTTACACAAAAAGTAAACTTATGACAGGATTTATAATGTATGAAGAAAGTTTTAAATTAAGAGTTGTACGAGAAGTATTATCTGGTGCATTAACTCGAACAGAAGCTAAGCAGCTCTAT
>JAHIVC010000019.1 GCA_018816945.1 Bacteroidota bacterium
CAATGGCCTGCTCAATAATAGTAAGTCCCGATTTCTTTCTCATAATCTGAAATTTTTGTTGTGAATAATCTCGGAGTATAGAAAGAATCGGGTACTTTTGAAAGAGCTATCCCGCGCAGGCGGGATTTAGTTCAACAAAGTACATATTGCAGGGCGGGGTTTGGTTGTACGCCAACTGCGGCTTCTCGCATCGCAGTTCCGTGTCCTTCGGGCAGGAACGCTCTCCGAAATCCGCCCCGACAACATGTACCAACCGTTACCAACAATTTCAAAATGATATCAATTTACAAACTCAAGAAATCGGAATATAAAGAAGGCGCCAAGCTAGCTTTTGAGAATTTTGAAGATTTATTGAATGTCTCCGAGAAAGCAGCACAAATAGGAAAATTGGGAACAGCAACCTCCTTGTGTATTCTTTCTATAGAAGAATTAGCAAAATCAGTAATTTTAGAATTATTGGCAATTAATAATTCTATTCCAATAAAAAACTTAGAAAAATATTTTACTTCTCATGAACAAAAGCATCTAGCTGCAATATCTTTATTCTTTAACTTAAAATCGACTTTTGAAACCAATCAAACAAAACAAGATAATGAAATGGATTCAGATTTTATTCTGGTTATAATTATTCTAATAGTTTTATTGGCACTATCGATAGACAATAAGGCTAAATTAAAGAATAAAAGAAAAGAAAAATCATTTCTTGACACGTTCAAAGAATCAGGATTTTATGTAGAATTCAATACAGATTCAAGACAATGGATTAGTCCCAAAATGGAACACAACCAAGAAAGATTTGAAAGCCTTTTTCAATTGACAAGTGAGTTTGCAACTTCTATTAAAAACTGGATAATTAATGGGAAATTAAGTAAAGAGAATTTATTAAAATTTTTGCATTCTCTTGATGATGACTTAATAGATAAATCACGTTTGGAGAAATTATTATGAAAAACTGCTGGTAACAGCACCTATAAAACATGGCAAATTCGTATTCGGCTGAAACGTGGGCATTTCGTTCACACTTCACTTTCCGGCGGAAAGTAAAGCGCTCCGAAATTTTGCCACGTTTCAAAGCCAAACCGTTGTGCCGCATACTAAAAAACTACAAACAATAAAATTATGCTTGGAAAAATTGAAAATATTGATCTTAGAGATGTTTGGAAACATGAAGCAATTGATTTTACAAATTGGCTTGCTCAACCTGATAATTTTCAACTTCTATCTGAAGAAATTGCGCTTGATATGCAAGTGATAAAAACAGAAGCAAATGTTGGAAGTTTCTCCGCAGATATTTTAGCAGAGGAAACGAATACTGGGAAAAAGATAATTATCGAAAATCAACTTGAGACTACTAATCATGACCATTTAGGCAAAATAATTACTTATGCATCTGGATTAGAGGCAAATTATATTGTTTGGATTTTCAAAGATATAAGAGAAGAGCATCGTAGAGCAATTGATTGGCTTAATGAAATTACTGACGAGGATTTAAGTATTTTTGCGATTAAAATGGAACTTTGGAAAATAGGAGATTCTTTACCTGCTCCGAAGTTTAACATTATTTGTTCTCCTAATGATTGGTCAAAGGCATTTAAAAAGACATCGAATTCGCCGAACATGACTGATAATAATTTAATTCAATTAAATTTTTGGAAAGGTTTTGCGGATTATATTGCAAATCAAAAAACACCATTTAAAGTACGCAAACCAAGGGGACAACATTGGTACGATTTGAGTATTGGAAGTGCACAGGTGCATTTATCATTTGTGATTTCAGTAAAGGATAATTTTCTTAGAATTGATTTGTATATTCCTGACAACAAAGAACTTTTTGGTGAGTTTAAAGAAAAACAAGATGAAATAGAAAAGATTCTTGGATTTTCATTGGATTGGCAGGAATTACCGACTGCTAAAGCTTCAAGAATAGCATATATGCGTGAGAACATTGATATTAAACTAGAGAAAAATGTTGACGATGCATATAAATGGCTTTTAGATAATGGATTGAAAATTTATCAGGCATTTAAAAAATATATAAAATAAAGCACGACGGCACAATAAATAGGACTCTGAGCGGTCGGCAATGCCTGTCCCGATTCATCGGGAACCCAGCGATGAGTCGGTGTTGAACTACACCCGCCGGGTTCAGGGCTATGTAGGCTCATCAGATAAAACAGGTGGAGAGTTGAAATTCATTAAGCAAATATTAGTGAAACACGATAGATGAAAAATGCAATATCATTGATCCCTCTGAACACGGCCCTAAACGCCTTGATTTTTCCATTGAAATTTTCAGCC
>JAHIVC010000020.1 GCA_018816945.1 Bacteroidota bacterium
ACTTCCTACCTGTCGTAGGCAGGGCACCCTCTGGAAAAAATATATACCCATTCACCTAGTTTATATCCAAAATATTTGCATATTTGAAATATTTATACATACTGCGAATGGGTGTGCTCATGCTCATGCTGGGCACACACACGCAATAAAAAACATAGGGCAGAAAGTGCTAAATTTGAACGACATAACATTTAATAAACGATTTGGTGGCTTGATAGGCAGATGCTTCGATATGCCCTACGTTTCTTATTGCCATCCGTTGCAAACATTTATTTTCGCTAACAAGGACCTGCTTGAAGCAGGCAAGCGTCCACGTCCGGGCTTCTTTTTAATTTTGGACTAGCCGGAGCTTGTTAACAAAAACCGAAGCTATTGTTTGATCTGCACATTAAAATCCAATACATTTACATACGATACCTTTATCGACCTTAAACTAACCCGGAAATATGGATAAAAAAAGAGATGTTTTAAGCGTTATCATATCTGCTGTAATCATTACATTATTGTTCCATAAACAATCGCTCGGATTAAATTTATTATTTTTTGAAACCGCTTTTTTAATTTGGCTATTATTTACAAAACAAATACAACGTAAAAACAAAACCCTTTTAACTTTTGGAACCGGTTTATTATTAAGTGCATTCATTACCGTATTTACGCACTCGGTTTTTGCCTATGTCATTAATTTTTTATCGTTATTTACATTTATAGGTATTCTGATTTACCCAAATGTCAAATCGATTTTAAATGCCATTGGATTAGCTTTTGTAAGCATTTTTAATTCGCAAATTATATTTTTTAACGAATTATTCGGTATCAAATTTAAAGGTCAAAAACTTGGTAACCATGTTTGGAAATACAGTATTTACATAATCCCCCTGATTATCATATTTATTTTCATTGCAATTTACAGTCTGTCGAATCCAATTTTTGATAATCTGGTTAATTGGATTGCTTCTCTTTTCAGGAAAAATCTATGGGCCGTTTTTAAGCATTTTGATTTTGCCATCCTCATTACTTTATTCATAGGCTTATTTTTTGCAAACTTTTTATTTTTAAGAACCGAAAATAAAGATATTGTTGATTATGACTTAAATGCCGACGATAAACTCAAGAGGTTGAAAGAAGGCAGTTCGGATGGTTCAAGCACAAATTCTTTGATGAATGAATACAAAGCCGGTGTTTTCCTGCTCATTATTTTGAATTTATTATTAGTGGTTTTAAATGCAATCGACATTAAATGGGTTTGGTTTAATTTCGAGTGGGAAGGTCAATATCTTAAGCAATTCGTTCATGAAGGAACCTATTTATTAATCCTTTCTATTCTGATCTCCATTTTTATAGTGCTGTTCTTTTTCCGGGCGAACCTGAATTTTTATCGTAAAAATAGATTATTGAAGATTTTAAGTTATATCTGGTTAGCTCAAAATGCAGTTCTTGTACTATCGGTGGCAATCCGAAACTATAGGTATATCAACTATTTCGCACTTGCCTATAAAAGAATTGGAGTTATTATTTTTCTGATATTGACCCTATATGGCTTATACACCGTATTGATAAAAGTCAAACTAACAAAATCTGCCTTCTATTTATTCAAAAAAAACACCCGGGCATTGTTTGTCATATTATTCATAAGTTCAATTTTTAACTGGGATGGAATAATTGCTCAATACAATTTCAAAAAAGCGAACCAATCATTTTTACACCTTAATTATCTTTCAACACTTTCAGATAAAACGCTTCCATATTTGGATAAATCACTTGCTGAGATGGAAGGAATTGATGAATTGCAGAAAGAAAAATTTCCTTTTAACGAAATATTTATGACCCCGCAAGCATACGTCGATTCTATTTATAACAGAAAAATTACTTTCAAACAAAAATGGGAATCAAAAAGTATTTTGTCGTGGAATTTACCGGAGTACCTGGCTTACAAAAAATTGTATTGACCAGATCCAAACATTAACTTTAATCTGTGATGAAAAAGACAGTATTTATCATTTTTCTCTTCTGATTGAATAATGAAATCTTAAATTTGTAACCGATGAAATCAAAAATCTTATGGCTGCGAATTAGTTATTGGATCGCAGCACTGGCCGATTTTGGCATAGCAATAGCCGTATTAATTCCCGAAAAAATGGGATTGACAGAGTTTGTATATCCAATGGGACTTATGTCTGCAACGGCTTTTTCATGGGGCATTCTATTATTGATTGCCGACCGAAAACCACTCGAGAGAAGATGGATTCTGATTCCTACAATCTTTGTAGTCGTATTGTTAACGGCTGTAAGAATTTATGCATCCATTAATCATTTAATTGACTTTAGCATTGGATATATTATTTTAGGGGTATTCATATTTCTATTAACATCTTACAGCTATTATATTTCAAGAAACCTTAATAAGCAGAATTAAAAGAATGAAATCAAGAATCAGGATTGTCTTAGGCATACTTATTTTATGTCATTATTCCCTTTTTTCTCAAAATGTAATTGAGAAACATAAAATAGTGAAAGTGCTTTCATTCAATATTCTGCATGGTGCAACTACAAGAGGTGATTTTGATTTGGATGCAATTGCCAGTGTTATTATTAATACCGGACCCGACTTGGTTGCACTTCAGGAAGTTGATTTTAAAACAAAGCGGGCAAAAAAGTATGACCTTGCCACCGAACTTGGCTGGAGGGCAAAAATGGCTCCGATTTTTGCGCGGGCCATGAATTATGATGGAGGGGAATATGGCGAGGCTGTTTTAAGTAATTATACTTTTATAAGTAGCCGAAATGTACCGCTTCCTTATACCAATGGAAATGAACCAAGAGCTGCATTAGAAATTATAACGATTTTGCCCTCCGGTGATACTATTGCATTTATCGGCACCCATCTGGACCATTTAAAGGATGAAAAAGATCGTATATCTCAGGCATTAAAAATCAATGAGGTATTTTCATCAAATAAATATCCGACCATTTTAGCCGGCGACCTGAATGCCGAACCCGGCAGTACACCCATCAATATTCTTGAACAAATGTGGACTGCTTCATATAATAAGGAAAAACCTGAATTTACTTTTCCATCTGATAATCCTTCAAAGAAAATAGATTATGTGATGTTTTATCCAAAAAACCGATGGAGGGTAATTGAAACAAAAGTTAATCAGGATACCATTGCATCTGATCACTGCGCCTATCTGGTAACTCTTGAGCTGATAGATTTAAGATAATGCCGGAAGTTGATTGAGAGTTGGGTGGTATTTTTTCAACCCTAATAATTTCAAACAATTGTATTACTTTCACTAGTGCGGACGGAAGCATCTATAGTTTAGAAAAATAATGATTAATGGCATTTAAAAATGATTAAAAAAGTATTTTGTTTTTTGTTAGTTATTGTGATTGGGTTTCTTGCAATAAATCCAATATTCGGGCAGACAAAGCAACGAATTGATATTAATAAAGACATACAGTTGCATTATTTGCAAGATTCAATTTATGTGCATGTTACGTGGGATAGCATAGAAAATTTCGGACGCTTTTCCTCAAACGGAATGATCATCATAAAAAAAGGCCAGGCAATCATGATTGATACGCCAATGGATAACGACAAAACTGAAAAAATCGCGACCTATCTTAAAGATTCGTTGAATGTTGATTTAGTTAAATTGATCATCGGTCATTTTCATGATGATTGCCTTGGCGGATTAGGATATATCCAAAGTAAAGAAATTGAATCTGTTGCCAATTCAAGAACCATTGACTTATGCAAAAAAAATAATTTACTCATCCCCTCAACCTCATTCTCCGATTCGTTAATGATAGATTTTAATGGCGAAAAGCTTATTTGCAGATATTTTGGAGCAGGGCATTCGCCTGATAATATCACCGTTTGGATACCCTCAAATAAAATATTGTTTGGTGGTTGTTTAGTAAAATCAGCTAATTCCAGAGGTTTAGGAAATCTTTCCGATGCAGTGGTAAAGGATTGGGATTCAACTATCAAAAAAATCATCATCAATTACCCGGAAATCCGAACAATCGTTCCGGGGCATGGGGATATTGGCGATATAGAATTATTATACCATACCATCCGATTGGTTGAAATAGAGAGAACAAAATAAGGATTAATCTTTCCTGTGTGGGTTTAAAGCGTAGTTCATTTCTATTTTATAATCAATTTTTCAAGGGTAACTACATCAAAATTATCATATTAATTACGCTATCTTTATTCATTTTAAATATTGATTTTTAAATATTTACAATGTTTTTTAGGAGCTTTTTATATTTATTTTTATACTCATAAAATATCTAATTAAAGAATTAACCATACTATTTTTAAAATGAAGTTATCGATTATTGATACAGATAGATGTGTTGGATGCCAGAGTTGCATGTTTGCATGCTCGCGAAGAAGAGGAAAAGCTGGGCTGACCAATACCAGTATTATGATTAAATCAAAAGGAGGAATTGAAACCGGATTTATGGTAATTGTATGTTGTTCTTGCATGAATCCACCATGTGCACGCGTATGTCCTACCGGAGCGCTCATTCCGAACAAAACCGGTGGGGTAAAACTGGATCCATACAAATGCAATGGTTGCGGATTTTGCAAAGAAGCATGCATTATTGGAGCGGTGAACTGGGACACCGATAATGAAAAACCGGAAATCTGCATCCAATGCGGGTATTGTGTACACTATTGCCCACGTGGAGTTATTGAACTTATTAAATTATAGCGTATTCATTATGATAACTGAAAATACATTTCACAGAGTTTTATATATCGACCTAAATCAGAATCATTTCGAAATCAGGAATAGAGAAGATTTATTTAAAAAGTATATTGGTGGAACCGGTGTTGCCATTCAACTATTGCACGAAGAATGTCCTGAAGGTGTTGATCCTTTAGCTCCCGAAAGCCCGATAATATTGGCTATTGGACCTTTAACCGGGGTTTACCCTTTGGCGAGCAAAACCGTTGCCATGTTCAAATCACCTTTGACAGGTAATCTTGGCGAAAGCCATGTTGGCGGAAGAAGTGCTGTTGCAATAAGAATGGCAGGTTTTGGTGCTATTGTTATCAAAGGGAAAAGCGACCAACCTGTTTATTTATCCATTCACGATAATAAAGTATTTTTTAAGGATGCAACTACAATTTGGCAAATGTCAAGTTCGTTTACAGCAGGCCGGATTATCAGGCAAAAGGAAGGAAATTCGGGAATGCGCTCTATCATGCGAATTGGACAGGGTGGAGAAAACATGGTTTCATATGCAGCAGTTACAACTGAAACTTATCGCCATTTTGGAAGAATGGGTTTAGGGGCTGTATTTGGTTCAAAACTATTGAAAGGAATAAATGTTTCTGGTAAAAGCTCTATCGATATCTTAAATAATAAGGACTTTCGAAAATTATACAAAAAAATCTACAATGCAGCTGTAGAGCTTCCTGTAATGAAAAAGTATCATGGTCTTGGAACCGCGGGAAATGTGTTACCATTAAACGAATTGAATGCTTTACCAACCAAGAATGTATCCCAAAGCCGCCTGGATGGGGCCGAAAATATTTCAGGTGAAAATCTGGCCAAAAATTTTCTGGGAAGACGTGTTGCATGTTCTCATTGCCCTGTAGCATGTATTCATCTGGCTGCATTGCGTGAAGTTTCTGATCATGAAGCTTACTTTTATAAAACAACCATGATTGGCTACGATTTCGAATTAATTTATTCGCTTGGCTCAATGTTGGGAATTTCTGATCCAAAAGTGATGCTAAAATTGATAGATCGTGTTGAAAAATATGGGGTTGACGCAATGAGTGTAGGTGTAGTAATGGCCTGGGCAACTGAAATGATGATCAAGAATAAAATAAGTACTGAACACACGGATGGTTTGCAACTAAATTGGGGAGATGGTGCAACCTATGAAAAAATGGTAAAGAAAATTGTGTTGCAGCCAAACGATTTTTATAAAGCATTGGCCAAAGGTACAGAATACGCAGCCAATCAATATGGAGGAAAGGATTTTGCAATGTCGTTTGGAAAGAATGAAATGCCCGGATACCACACAGGACCTGCAGCTTATCTGGGCTTTTTGATTGGAGCACGCCATAGTCACCTTGATAATGCAGGCTATTCAATCGATCAAACAGATATGATCAACAATCCAATTACACCACAGGAAGTAGTTGACAAACTTATTGTTGAAGAAGGATTGAGACAATTACTCTCATCTTTGACTGTTTGTTTTTTCTCCAGAGGAATCTATAAAATAGATGTAATAAAAGAAACACTTGCATCCATAGGTATTGATTTTACAGAAGAAGACTTGTATAAATTAGGAGCAGAAATTTATTACAGTAAATACAGGTTTAAATTTAGAGAAGGATTTAAATTTGAAGACTTGCATGTTCCTAATCGAATATACGAAACACCGGATCTCACAGGATTAATTACACCAGAATTCATTACTGAAGGAATTAAATATGCAAAATCAAAAATTACGGAAGCTTCAAATGAACAACCTTCAGCCTAAATTATCTCAACATAATGAATAACAAGTCATAACACTAAATAAATTACTGTTTAAATTAGAAATTTATAAATTTAGTTTCTGCTTCCATCAATTGATTATCTTTGCCGCCCAATAATCTAAAATACCTTCATGATTTCAATAGACCGACTTGCAGTAGAATTTGGTGGAACCACGCTTTTTAAAGATATATCTTTTGTTGTAAATGATCGGGACCGTATCGCCCTGATGGGCAAAAATGGAGCAGGAAAATCAACCCTGCTTAAAATAATAGCCGGAGCTAAAACGCCAACCGGTGGACGGGTTTCAGCTCCAAAGGATTCCGTTATAGCCTACTTGCCGCAGCACCTTTTACATAAAGACAACCGCACAGTTTTTGATGAAGCATCTCAGGCATTTTCAAAAGTGCTCAATTTGCAAACCAGAATGGATGAGTTGAACCATCAACTCACCATACGTAGCGACTACGAATCGGACGAATATTACGCGATTATTGAGGAAGTTTCAGCACTCAGTGAAAGATTATACAGTCAGGGCGATATTAATTTTGATGCCGAAGTGGAACAGATTCTGTTAGGTTTGGGATTTGCGCGTAATGATTTTACGCGTCCGACTTCTGAATTTAGTGGTGGCTGGCGCATGCGCATTGAACTGGCAAAAATATTGCTTCAAAAACCTGATCTTATCCTGCTTGATGAGCCTACTAATCACCTGGATATAGAGTCGGTACAATGGCTGGAAGATTTTTTAATAAACAGTGCTAAGGCAGTGATTATCATTTCGCACGACCGCGCTTTTATTGATCGGCTCACCACACGTACTATTGAAGTAACCATGGGGCGCATCCATGATTTTAAGGTCAATTATTCAAAATACCTGGAACTAAGGCGTGAACGACGTGAACAGCAACAAAAAGCCTTCGAGGAGCAACAAAAATTCATAGCCGAAACACAGGTATTTATCGATCGCTTCAAGGGTACGTATTCAAAAACCTTGCAGGTTCAATCGCGTGTAAAAATGCTCGACAAGCTTGTAATCCTTGAAGTGGATGAAGTTGATACCTCTCATCTGAATTTGCGCTTCCCTCCTTCTCCGCGCTCAGGAACTTATCCGGTAATGGCAGAAGATGTATCTAAAAAATATGGTGATCATCTGGTTTTTGAAGGTGCTTCGTTTAGCATACAACGTGGCGAAAAAGTTGCTTTTGTCGGGAAAAACGGTGAAGGTAAATCCACCTTTATCAAGGCAATTATGGGTGAAATTGAACATGGTGGAAAACTAACTTTAGGGCATAATACCATGATAGGTTATTTTGCTCAAAACGAAGCTTCCCTTTTGGATGAAAGCCTGACCGTTTTTCAAACCATTGATGATATCGCCAAAGGAGACATCCGGACTAAAATCAGGGATATTTTAGGTGCCTTTATGTTTGGTGGCGATGATTGGGACAAGAAAGTAAAAATACTTTCGGGTGGAGAACGTACCCGACTGGCTATGATCAAATTACTGCTTGAACCTGTAAATCTGCTTATTCTTGACGAGCCAACCAATCATCTTGATATGCGCACAAAGGATATCCTCAAACAGGCACTCTTGGATTATGACGGTACACTCATCCTCGTATCGCACGACCGTGATTTCCTCGACGGTATGGTGAGCAAGGTTTATGAATTTGGCAACAAACGCATAAAGGAACATCAGGAAGGAATTCGTGAATTTTTGGAACGCAAAAAAATGGAAAATCTGAGAGAACTGGAGATTAAACAGAAAAAGTAAGATTTGGAATACCAGAAGCTATATTTTAACAAATAGCTAACTTTCTTTCATGAATTTCACCTCATTAAATCATACCATCAGTTATCATAAAATAGTAATGCTATGATCAAACTTTAGTTTCCTCTATCTTTGCATTCGGAAACTCGTCCATACATTAACCTGAACCCATTACCATGTCTTTCTCCTCCTTAGGTTTATCGCCCGCATTATTAAAAGCTGTTGCCGGTCAAAACTATACTCAGGCATATCCCATCCAAATGGAAGCCATACCGGCCATTCTAGATAAAAAAGATGTTTTGGGCATAGCAGAAACCGGTTCGGGTAAAACCGCAAGTTATGTATTGCCCATTTTAATGAATCTGCAGAGAACCGTATCAAGCAAAAGCAGAAATATTAAGGTTTTGGTATTGGTACCAACCCGCGAGTTGGCTGTTCAGGTAAATGAAGTATTTCAAATTTTTATTCCGGCTTTATCAAAATCAATAAAGACGATGGCTGTTTTTGGGGGTGCATCCATCAATCCTCAGATGAAAGCGATGTATGGAGTTGATGTGCTGGTTGCCACACCTGGAAGATTGTTGGATTTAGTTGAATCGAATGCGGTCCAATTATCAGATATCAGCACTTTGGTGTTAGATGAAGCTGATAAAATGCTAAACCTAGGGTTCAAAGAAGAAATGAACCGCATCTTTAAACTCCTCCCGAATAAGCGTCAAAATCTGTTGTTTTCTGCTACATTGAGTGCCGACCTAAACAACTTCCATGACGTCCTGTTGCAAGATCCTTTGGTCATTAAAATAATATCCGAAGATGAAGACATCGAACTCATCGATCAGTCAGCTTATTTTGTTACAGATGAAAAAAAAGGCCCGTTACTCCGGTATATCATAAAAAGTAACAAATTAAATCAGGTACTGGTTTTTACTTCTACGGTTCATAGGGCTGATGCGGTTGCCGATAAACTTCGTAAGAATGGAATCGATGCGGTGGCCATTCATAGTCAAAAGAGCCAGAACTCGAGAACTGAAAATTTACGCAAATTCAAAACAGGTTATATTCGGGTATTAGTCACAACCGATTTGCTTTCACGCGGAATCGACATTGAATTATTGCCTTGTGTTATCAATTATGATTTACCCCGTTCACCAAAAGATTACATACACAGGGTTGGAAGAACCGGTCGGGCAGAATCAAAAGGTGAAGCCATTTCCTTTGTAAACCCCGATGATCAGGAGCATTTTCGAGTTATTCAAAAAAAAATGGGTAAATGGATTGATATGATCGATAGCGATAATATCAATTTACAGGGTTATTGAAGAGTAAGATCTAGGGCATTTTCAACTTCGCTCAATGTCCTAATTAGTCCTTCTGAGCAAAAAAGCAATTAAAACACATTCTTTCAATTATTTGCTTTCAAGCTTTTCAATTTCGTCCCTAAATTATACCTACCTTTGCAGTCATTTTATAAAATTTAGCCTAAAACATATATATTCAGATGATTACAGTCGCAGACTTAAAAATACAATTTGGTAAAAGAATATTATTTCAAGATGTAAATTTAAAATTTACCGCAGGCAACTGTTATGGAGTAATCGGTGCCAACGGAGCAGGAAAATCAACATTACTAAAAGCCATCTCAGGTGAAATAGATTTCACGGGAGGATATATTTCGATGGAACCCGGCGAACGACTTTCGGTTCTAAGTCAGGATCACTTTGCCTTTGACGAATTCACAGTTCTCGATACGGTAATGAAAGGACACTCTGTTTTATGGAGCATTATGCAGGAAAAAAATGCACTCTATGCCAAGCCTGATTTTTCGGAAAAAGATGGATTAAAAACAGCGGAACTGGAAGGTCAATTTGCAGACATGAATGGCTGGAATGCAGAGAGTGATGCTGCAAGTTTGTTGGGTGATTTAGGAATAAAAGAAGAGTTTCATTATACCCTGATGAAAGATATGAGCGCCAAGCAAAAGGTAAGGGTTTTGCTGGCACAGGCACTATTTGGCAAACCTGATAACTTATTACTTGATGAGCCAACCAATGATCTCGATCTTGAAACGGTGAGATGGCTGGAAAATTATCTTTCAAATTACGAGAACACCGTTTTAGTAGTATCGCACGACAGGCACTTTTTAGATGCCATAAGCACCCATACAGTTGATATTGATTTTGGGAAAGTTCAACTGTTTCCGGGCAACTACAGTTATTGGTACGAAAGTAGTCAATTGGCCCTAAGGCAGGTACAAAAGCAAAACAAAAAAGCCGAAGAAAAGAAAAAGGAATTACAGGAATTCATCGCCCGATTTAGCGCGAATGCTTCAAAATCAAAGCAGACCACCAGTCGTAAAAAGATGATCGAAAAACTTAATATTGAAGACATTAAACCTTCAACCCGACGTTATCCCGGTATCATTTTTAAACCCGATCGTGAAGTCGGTGACCGTATTTTGGAAGTCAGTGGTTTAAGCGCCAGTATTGACGGTAAGGTTTTGTTTAAGAATGTAGATTTCTACACAAACAAAGGCGATAAAATTATTTTCTTGTCGAAAGATCCGAGGGCCATGACTGCCTTTTTTGAAATTATTAATGGAAATCAAGAGGCCGATTCAGGAACTTATACCTGGGGACAAACCATTACGACTGCATATCTGCCTTTCAATAATTCAGATTACTTCAACTCTGATTTAAGTCTTTCCGACTGGCTTTGCCAATTCACCACAGATACTACTGAACTTTATATCCGGGGCTACTTAGGCAAAATGCTATTTGCCGGTGAAGAAATCCTGAAACCTGTAAATGTTTTATCAGGAGGAGAAAAAATGCGTTGTATGATTTCGAAGATGATGCTTATTAATGCCAACGCTTTAATTATAGATACACCAACCAATCATCTTGATCTTGAATCAATTCAGGCTTTCAATAATAATCTAATTAAATATCCCGGAAATATTTTCATGTCATCGCACGATCATGAATTTATCCAAACCGTTTGTAATAGAGTTATTGAATTGACCCCAAAAGGAATTATCGACAAAATAATGGATTATGATGATTATATCGATGATGAAAAAATTCAGGCTCTCAGAGAAAAAATGTATAAATAAGCCTTGTTCACCTTATGGCTTTCAAACTATCAGGCTGTTAGCTATTGGCATTTAGCTGTTGGTTTCTGGCAATATGTTTAACTCCAACAGCCAACTACAAAAAGCCAATTAAACTTTAATAATTATCATTAAATAAACCGAACTCAGGTCAATACATCGTACTTTTGTTTTTACCATGGAAATAAAAGAAAACACGAACAAAGTACAGCCCAATAATCCATTACATGGGATTCGCCTTGTAGATATTTTGGAATTTTTGGTTGCTGAATATGGCTGGAATGAATTGGGAAGCCGCATTAACATCAATTGTTTCACCAGCAATCCGTCCATTAATTCCAGTCTTAAATTTTTAAGAAAAACACCTTGGGCCAGGGAAAAGGTGGAGAATTTGTATCTAAGATCGATTAAGAAGTGAGTTTTAGCTGATAGCTATTGGCTTTTGGCTATTAGCCTTTTCTAAAACAATTTATTGATAAACTAAATGCTAAGAGCTAACAGCCAATAGCTAAAATCCAATAGCCAACAAACAGACATGTTAAATACTCCCAAGAATCAAAAAAACATACTCGATAAATTAAATATCGGGAAATTAAATCCGATGCAGGAAGAGGCACAAACAGCCATACTTACCAATTCAGAAATTGTATTGCTTTCCCCCACCGGAACCGGTAAAACCCTGGCTTTTTTATTGCCAATTATCGAAAAACTGGATGCAGAGTCTACCGAAGTTCAGGTATTAATTCTTGTACCTTCCAGAGAATTAGCCATTCAAATTGAACAAGTGATCAGGAAAATGGGTGCAGGATATAAAACCAATGCCCTTTATGGCGGGCGGGCCGGCTCTCAGGACAAAATTGACCTGAAACATCGTCCTGCAATTTTGATTGGAACTCCCGGCAGAATCGCCGACCACATGCGACGACAAAGCTTTTCTTTAGCAGAAATAAAAACGCTGGTGCTCGATGAATTTGACAAATCGCTTGAGATTGGCTTCGAAAAGGAAATGATTGAGATCATGGAAGCCTTGACTGAACTTAGAAAAAAGATTTTAACCTCAGCATCAAATAAAGCTGAAATCCCTAAATTTGTTGGATTACACAAACCGATTTACATCGATTATTTGAATATCGGAACTTCTCAACTTAAAGTTAAAACCATTATTTCCCCATCAAAGGATAAACTAAAAACGCTGGTCGATACACTTTGACATATTGGCAACCAACCCGGAATTATTTTTTGCAATTTCAAAGATAGCATCCAGTATGTAAGTGATTTTTTAGCAGAAAACAGCATCAATCATGGCTGTTTTTATGGAGGTCTGGAACAAAAAGATCGTGAACTCGCATTGATAAAATTCCGTAACGGAACACACCAACTCTTGATCGCAACCGATTTGGCAGCTCGGGGCATCGATGTTCCCGAGATGAAATTCATTATCCATTATCAGCTTCCTCAAAAGGCCCATGAATTTATGCACCGGAATGGCCGGACTGCCCGCATGAATAGCGATGGAACGGCTTATATTTTGAAATGGGAAAATGAAAATCTGCCTGAATACATCGCTGAATCTGAAGTTGAGGAACTTCAAAAAGCACCTAAACCTGAAACCTCAAAATGGAAAACGCTTTACATCACTGGTGGTAGAAGGGATAAAATTTCGAAAGGCGATATCGCAGGTTTATTTTTTAAACAAGGCAAATTAGCGCAGGACGAATTAGGAAACATTGAATTGAAACAAGATTGCGCCTATGTTTCTGTGCCCGCATCTAAAGCAAGGCAACTGATTGATGAGTTGAACAATTGCAAGCTCAAAACGAAAAAAGTAAGGATTAGCGAAATTTAAAATCATTGTAATTATGCCAGATAGGAAAATGCAAACCTATATCTCATTACTCCGGGGAATTAATGTAAGCGGCAAAAAATGATTAAAATGGACGCACTCAAAAAGATGTACAAAAAATTACATTTCCTTCAGGTTCAAACTTATATCCAAAGTGGAAATATCATTTTTCAGGCTTCTAAAAGAACAAATATTGATTTGGAAACTTTAATTTCAGATCAGATAAAATCGGATTTCGGGTTTGAGATTCCGGTCATCGTTTTATAAATAGCAGCTTTAAAAGAAATTCTAAAAAAAATCCACACATCGGAAAATATAATATGGATTTGGCGCATTTATATGTTACTTTTTTATCCGCAGAACCAAGACAAATCGACTTCGAAATAATCCGACAAAAACAAACAGAAGGTGAAGAATTTACATTGATTAATAAATCGGTATATTTGTATTGTCCTCATGGTTTTGGAAAAATAAAATTGACCAATACCTTCATTGAAAACAAATTACAAGTTCGGGCAACTACCCGCAATTGGAAGACAACAAATGAGCTTTTACTCATTGCAGAAAATTTATAATATAAATAGCATGACCGAAGACTTAAAAATCAATACCGACCGCTTGTTTCTACGTCCAATAAATTTGGATAATATAGAGGAAATTTTCAAATACCGATCGGATGCAGTAAGCAACAAATATCAGAGCTGGATTCCTGAAACAACCAATGATGTCAGCGATTTCATCAATGATCGGGTTTCTGCCATCATCGATTTATTTGACACCTGGTATCAATTCGTCATTATAAAAAAGGATGATTTGAAATTGATTGGTGACATTGGAATTCATTTTTTGGATAAAAATGAAAAACAAGTTGAAATCGGGATTACGCTGGATAAAAATTTTCAGGGAAAAGGCTATGCAACAGAAGCACTTAAACAAGTCATTAAATATCTTTTTACAGATTTAAATAAACATAGAATTACGGTTTCTCTTGACCCCAGAAATGTAAAGTCGATGAACCTGATTGAAAGATTGGGATTTAGAAAGGAAGCACATTTTAAAGAAAGTATTTTGAGTGACGGAAAGTGGGTTGATGATTTGGTTTATGCATTACTTAAGAGCGAGTGGAGTAAAAAAAATGATTCAGATTAAAAAAGAAACAACAGCGATGATATGCTGAATCTGTGTATTTTTATATAATGAATATCTGGTTTTAAATACGCATTTTACAATAATGATTCAAAATAATAGACATGCGATCAAATTAACTGTTCAGCGTCGAATAGTAATTATTTCCGTGATTCTTTTCATCGGCAAAATAATAGCTTATTTCCTGACAAATTCTGTAGGAATACTCACTGATGCCTTAGAAAGTACGGTTAATGTGCTGACAGGTTTCATAAGCCTTTACAGTATCAGCGTTGCGTTAAAACCAAGTGATGCAGATCATCCCTTCGGGCATGGAAAAATCGAATCCATTTCTGCCTCGATAGAAGGTTTTTTGATTTTACTGGCAGGTTTGATTATTATTTTTGAAGCCGTAAAAAGATTATTTTCACCTGTTGAAATCCAACAACTTGATATTGGCATTATCATTATTGCGACTGCCGGATTGGTCAACTACATCGCGGGATATTATAGCATTAAAACAGGAAAAAAACACCATTCAATTGCGTTGGTGGCGGGAGGCAAACATTTACAATCCGACACCTATTCAACCATAGGGTTAGTTATTGGCTTAATTTTACTGATGATCACTAAAATGGCTTGGCTCGACAGTATCATCGCTATATTATTTGGGTTTATCATCATTTATACCGGTTATAAAATATTAAAAGAAACTACGTCCAATTTAATGGATAAGGCCGATTTTGAAATATTGACGAAAGTCACCGAAATTTTATGGAAAAACAAGTCAGATAAATGGATCGATATTCATAATTTAAAATTGGTGAAATACGGAGATGTCCATCATATCGATTGTGATCTGACCCTTCCCTGGTATATGAATATTGCAGATGCGCATAAAGAAAGTGATAGGATTACATCGGTAATTTCTGAATTCTATCCCGAGAATATTGATCTCACAATTCATACAGATGCATGTAAAACCGATTTATGCAAATTTTGCAATGTTCAGGAATGCAACTATCGTGAACACGGTTTCGAAGAAGAATTAAAATGGACGGTTGAGAAAATTACGCAAAAATCAAAAAAAACAAATTAGATCATCTGGAAGACTAAATAAAACACTATGAAGAAGATTGGAAATATTGAACTAACATATCTCAGTGTGGATGACTACGAAGAATTAAAAAAAGCGATGATTGCATCATACACAAGTATGCCGAATGCTTACTGGAAAGAACATCAAATCCAATCGTTGATCGGTCACTTTCCTGACGGTCAGGTGGTAATTAAGGTAAATAACCAAATAGCCGGATGCGCATTATCTATCATTGTTGATTATAATAAAATTGACAAACATCATACCTATTCAGAAATAACAGGCGATTATACTTTTAATACACATACCCCGGATGGAGATATGCTGTACGGTATTGATGTTTTTATCAAACCTGAATTTAGGGGCCTTCGCTTAGGAAGAAGGTTGTATGATTACCGTAAAGAACTTTGTGAAAGATTGAATTTAAAAGGGGTAGCTTTTGGAGGCAGGATTCCAAATTATCATAAATATTCTCATGAAATATCGCCGAAGGAGTATATCGATAAAGTAAGAAAAAATGAAATTCATGACCCTGTTTTTAATTTTCAGATATCAAACGATTTTCATCCTGCGCGGATTCTAAAAAATTATTTGGAAGGAGATGATGCCTCAAACGATTATGCGGTATTATTAGAATGGGATAATATCTATTATGAAAAGCCTGTAGTAACTACCTCAATCACAAAAAAGATTGTACGCCTTGGTTTAATTCAATGGCAAATGCGCCCATACAAAGATTTGGATGAATTATTACAACAAGCTGAGTTTTTTGTGGATGCGGTTTCCGGTTATCGTTCTGATTTTGCTTTATTCCCGGAGTTTTTTAATGCCCCCTTGATGGCAGAAAATAATCACTTAACAGAAGGTGAGGCGATTAGGGAACTTGCCAGTTATACCTCACGCATTGTCCGAAAATTTGCGGAATTGGCTATTTCTTACAATATAAATATTATTACGGGCAGTATGCCCGAAATAACTGATGATAAGCTTTATAATGTAGGATATCTTTGTAAAAGAGACGGAGCTATAGAGAAATATGAAAAACTTCATATCACCCCTAATGAAGACAATGTTTGGGGAATGGAAGGTGGATCTAAACTCAATACTTTCGATACCGATTGTGGCAAGATTGGAATTCTGATTTGTTATGATGTAGAATTCCCGGAATTAAGCCGGCTTTTAGCGGATGAAGGCATGGATATTCTATTTGTTCCCTTTCTTACGGACACCCAGAATGGGTATTCGCGAGTAAGAAATTGCGCACAAGCCAGAGCCATCGAAAATGAATGTTATGTTGCCATTGCAGGCAGTGTTGGAAACTTACCGAAGGTTCATAATATGGATATTCAATTTGCACAATCAATGGTATTTACTCCTTGCGACTTTTCATTCCCAACCAATGGAATAAAAGCTGAAGCGACTCCAAATACCGAAATGATTTTAATTGCCGATGTTGATATTGATATGCTCAGACAACTCAATCAATTTGGCAGTGTTAAAAACTTAAAGGATCGTCGTAATGACCTTTATGAGCTAAAAAAAATATAATGATTATTAAGAAGCAACAGGCAAAACATAGGGAATTTAAGGGAGTTTCCTTTCAGGTATTAGCAGTCGGTAAAAAATCAATGGTCACCAAAATGAACTATAAAATTGGCGATCAAGTACCCGTTCATTCCCATCCCAACGAACAAAGTGGTTATGTGATCAGCGGGAAATACAAAATAAAATTTCAAACTTATGATGAACTTTTATATCCCGGTGATAGCTATTCAATTCCCGAAAACATTGATCACACCTGGGAAGTGATTGAAGCAGGCGAGGTGATTGATGTGTTCACCCCTCCCCGTCTGGATTATTTGTAAAAGCTTTTTAAAAGAATTTTTGTTCTATTGCAATTTTACTCACATTATTTTCCAAGCGTAAATTCAATAGCATCATATTTAATTAGATTATTGATATTTTTTTATAAATTTAAAGTCGCTTACATTCACGGACTTAAGTCGTTAATCTTTAATCTATATAAACCTCACATTGAATTAAACTTAAATGAAAGGAGTAACCCATGAAAAAGAAACCCTTTTTATTACCTTTACTATTAGTGATTGCATTTCAAGTACAAAGTTCAAATTTTGTAATTGAAAAAAAATACCAATTTACCGTCAATGCTCGTGGAGAAAAGATTTTTAGTTTTGATGTTCCTGCAGGCGCAAAAAGTGTAAGAGCTGTTATAAGTAATCACACCCAAATGGTAAATCTTACCATATATGGGCCAACTAATGAAAAATTAACCCAGACCACTACCTGGTCGTTTATCTCAAACTGGAAAGATCCGTTGAAATGCTCAACAAATGTAACAAGTCAGGAAAGGTCAAAACCCGGAGCATGGTCTGTAAAAGTGGAAGGTGCTGTCCATGTAGGCAAATTAAATGAAATCCATGAAGTTTCAGGACTCTTGACTATTTTCATTGATACGGATGGATCAGTTTCTCAAAACCTAAATACAAAGATTGAAAAAAAAACAACATCACTTCCATTTGAAGTTAAATATGACTTCCTGATTGGTGCACGCGAACTGAAAGATTATATTATAAATGTACCTGAGGGTGCAAAGCGAATAAGAGCAGTTATAAGTAACCATACAGAAATGATAAATCTGTCGATTTATGGACCTACAATTCTCCGTCTTGGACAAACTACTACCTGGTCGTATTTGTCAAATTGGAAGGATCCGCTCAAATCTTCTGCCAATATTGCGAATAATCCACGTCAGGGACCAGGATCCTGGACGGTTAAAATTGAAGGATCTGTGCATATAGGAAAATTAGATAAAATCAAAAATATTTCTGGCACCTTGACCATCTTTGTCGAATAAATGATTGAAATAGATTCTGATGATTTATTATTCTTAAGAAACAAAATTGATCTTAAAAAAATGACAGACTTATTTCCAGAATCCATTAGAAATTTACCACAAGCCAATATTCCGATAAAAGGACTTCAGGCTTATCTTTCGCAAGGGACAAATCATCAAATCATTTTTATGCAATTTTCTGAAGATGTTGAAATTGCTGAACATTTCCATGAAAGCCAGTGGGCCGTTGTGCTGGAAGGCAAGATTGAAATGTTAATTGATGGTGTAAAAAAAACTTTTACAAAAGGTGATCGATATTTTATCCCAAGCGGGATAAAACATTCTGCTAAAATACATGCCGGATATGCCGATATTACCTTTTTTGATCAGGTAGACAGGTATCAGCAAGAATAAATATGCAAGATGAAAGAATTTTGGGACGCTGCATTTGAAAAAGATAAAACTACCTGGGGCTTTGTTCCTGCTGATTCTGCAGTGATTGCAAGAGATTTATTTCTTAAAAATAATCTCAAAAAAATATTGATCCCCGGCATAGGTTACGGCAGAAATGCAATGGCATTTCTGAATCAAGGTTTTGAAATTACCGGAGTTGAAATCTCAAAAAAAGCGATTGAACTGGCTCGGGCAAACAATCTTGTTTTTCCAATTCACCTGGGATCGGTTGTTGATATGCCATTTGATAATGAAATTTATGATGGTATTTATTGCTATGCTTTAGTTCATCTTTTAAATAAAACAGAGCGGAAAAAATTTATTAAAGATTGTTACGATCAGCTTGCCGTTGGCGGCTTGATGCTGTTCATGGTTGTATCAAAAGCAATGGAGATGTATGCCAATGGTCGATTAATTTCCAAAGACAGGTACAAAATAATGAAAGGCTTGAATGTATTTTTTTATGATCATAAATCGGTTGAGAACGAGTTTAAAAATTTTGGATTAGTCGAATATCAGGAATTTGTTGAACCGATAAAACATTTGAAAGATGTCAATCCCATTTCTTGTTTTTTGGTAACTTGTCGAAAAAAAGAAATTATAAAATGAATAAAGCAGAAAAAATTGTTCAGCTATTAAAATTACAACCCCATCCCGAAGGCGGCTTTTTTAAGGAAACATATCGAAGTGAAGGAATTATAAAGCATGATAGTCATAAATCTGCTTATAAAGGAACCAGAAATTACTCCACTTGCATCTATTATTTATTGACATCTGACGTTTTTTCTGCTTTTCATCGTATCCATCAAGATGAAATATGGCATTTTTACGAAGGTTCTCCCATTGAACTGCACATGATTACTGCTTCTGGGAATTACATAAAAACCTTGATTGGAAGTGATATTGAAAGTGGCCAGGTTCCCCAATTTGTTGTACACGGTGGCAACTGGTTTGCTGCTTCCGTTATGCAAAAAGATGATTATTCATTAGTTGGCTGCACGGTAGCTCCAGGCTTTGATTTTCAAGACTTTGAGATGGCTAAATATGAAGAGTTAGCGCTCAGTTTTCCTCAGTATATGCATATTATAAAGAAATTTACCAGAGCATAATTCAACTTTGAAACATACTTATAATAGCACTTTACGAGATGCCTAAATATACTTTTTGATTGCTTATTTAAATACATTTTAAATCTTTTGAATAAAAAAGAGATAAAAACACATCAAGTAAGACATTTTAGCGTACCTTTGTCCCTTTAAACAATAAAATTAATATGAAAAAAGGAACAGTAAAATTTTTTAATGAAACTAAAGGATTTGGATTCATAACAGATGCAAATTCAAACGAGGATTATTTTGTGCATATCTCAGGATTAATCGACAAAATTGACGAAGGCGACGCAGTAGAGTTTGAACTTACAGAAGGTAAAAAAGGATTAAACGCAATAAATGTTAAAGTAGTTTAGTATTTGCGCATTATCATTTTTTAAAAAACATAAAGCCTGTCAGTATTGATGGGCTTTTTTATAATATTTAAATTACTTCTAAGGATTGGGATTATCTTTGTTACTTGTTTTGATTCTTCATTAAACGCTGCTAGAAATACTTTGAAATATGACTAAAGGACACTCTTTTCACATTCCGGTAATGGGAGTTGGTTATACCATTGATACACCAGTTAAGGTGGCACAATTTGGTATTGATTCGGTTATTTCATTGCTCGATGATAAGCTTCTTGAAAAAATGCGGGAGATGTACTGTGAAAAATTCGAAATTCCTTATCAACAGATTACCGAGAAATTTGAGGATTTCAGGGCAAAACGCATCACTTCTTATCTGAACCTCGTCAATGAATTAGCCGAGAAAAAATTTGAAGAATTTAAAAGTTCAGCCATCCAAAAAGGAAATGACCTCAAGGAGTTTTTTAATTCGCTACCCGACTCTTCAACCCTCAAACAGGAGTTTAAAGGCTTAGTTTCTAAACATATTAATCTTGACGAAATTAAGACCTGGATCAATGAGAATTTTTCGATGGGTACGATTGATGTTAACATCATGACCAAAGTTGACAAGGACAATTACATCAAAGGCGAAAAACAACCTACCGAATTTAATGATGCCCATGCGGCACTCAGGGGTTTTGCAAACAGCAATTTAAAATCATCAGTAGTGCTTTCGGCAGGAATGAATCCCCGTCTTTATGGCTACATTGAACAATTTGAAGATTTTTATCCGGATAAAAACGGACAAATAAAAAAGAAAATCATCCTGAAGGTAAGCGATTTTAAATCTGCAATTATTCAAGGAAAATATTTGGCAAAAAAAGGATTGTGGATTTCGGAATACAGGGTCGAATCAGGTCTTAACTGCGGTGGACATGCATTTGCCACCGAAGGTTACCTTTTAGGCCCCATTTTAGCTGAATTCAGGGATCAACGAAAAGAATTGGTACAAACCGTACACGAATTACTTGTTCAGGCACTTGCCGCTAAAAACAAACCGGTTCCTGAAAAAGAATTGCCTTTAAAAATCACTGCCCAAGGCGGTGTGGGTACTGCCGAAGAACATCAATTTCTGATCGATCATTATCAGGTCGATTCCGTAGGATGGGGCACCCCATTCCTACTTGTACCCGAAGCAACAACCATTGATGAAGCCACAATTGAAAAATTAATTGATGCTAAAGAAGAAGATTTATATTTGAGTAATATTTCTCCTTTGGGAATTCCGTTTAATAATTTAAGAACCAATACCAAAGATCTTGAAAAGTTAACCTTGATCAGAGCAGGAAGACCCGGAAGTGCTTGTCCAAAAAGATATGCTGCTTTAAATAATGAGTTCGATGAAAGAGGTCTTTGCATAGCTTCACGCAAATACCAAAAGATAAAAATTGCCAATCTGGATAAGGAAGGGCTCTCTACAGACGACTACAAAAAGAAATACAATCAAATCGTTGAAAAAGCTTGTATCTGTAATGGATTAGGAACCTCTGCAATGATTGCAAACAAGATGAATACCAAAATAGAAGGAACAGGCATATCAATTTGCCCCGGACCCAATATGGCTTATTTTTCGAAAAAAATGAGTTTAAAAGAAATTATCGATCACATTTACGGTCGATCAAATATGATATCGAGAACCGATCGACCGAATATGTTTGTGAAAGAGCTTGGAATTTACATCGATTATTTAAAAGAGAGAATTGAAGAAACCAAAACTTCAATGACGGCAAAACAAGAAAAGTATTTCGAATCATTCGAAAAAAACCTGGAAGCAGGTATCAGCTATTATCAAAAAATGTTTGGTGAAATGAAGGGTAAGTTTGAAGATGCCAAGACAAATATCCTTCGCGATTTAGATATGAATCTAAAAGCACTGCAGAATTTAAAAATTGGGAAATAGCAAGTGATTACGGGGTGTGTCGTCCTAAAAAAAGTTTACAGATTAAACATTTAAAGTTACTGATTTTTTATAATAGTTTTTCCATCTTCTTTTTAGTTTTCCTGATGTTAAATGTGCTTGTTCAGGAGTCAGCATATTACAGCTAAGATGCG
>JAHIVC010000021.1 GCA_018816945.1 Bacteroidota bacterium
AAAACAGAAGGTTGATAATCCAGATTAGTAGCTCCTGAAATATTGATGAAATTCGTCTTATCTGTTGAGCTTTGCCATTGGTAAGAATATGGCGACCATCCTCCTCTTGGTTCTTTTCCATTTAATTTTTCAGGAATGGTGTTATATGCAATATGCTGATCCTCTTTAATTGATCCAACTTCAAATTCAGGAAATACAACCATAGTCAACTTGTCAGTAAAAACCGTTCCACACCCTGAAGCAGAAGATTGCTTTAACCTGAAATAGGTTGTGTTGGATGCTCCGCCGGCTTGATAATCCAGACTGGTAGCCCCATAGACATCTGTAAAATTTGACCCGTCAAATGAACTTTGCCATTGATAACTATAAGGTGTTTTTCCACCTGTTGGTGCCACTCCTATAAATTTTTCAGGTGTGGTTCTGTAATATAAAACCTGAGATTCAGAGATTGAACCGGCAATAAATTCACCATGAACGGTAATCTTAACAATATTCGTAGCAATGGTTCCACAACATGTAGGAGTTTGCAATATCCTATAATAAGCAGATTGCGCTAAAACCGGAGGCTGATACTCTAACGTTGTTTCTCCTACTATATTAGTAAAGTTTACCCCGTTCGTAGAACTTTGCCACTGATAGGCATAAGGCGCTACACCTCCTGTTGGCGTTGTACTTATTAGCCTAGCCGGAACAACATTGTAACATAGATTTTGATGTTCGCTGATTATGCCGCTAATAAATTCTGGCAGCACTGAAATGGTCATGGTATATGCTGCATCACTATAGGCACCCCGAAAATCCTTAACCTTAAATGTAAAAGTAGCATATGGAGAGCCAAGGGTGTTTGATTGCGGAATAAAAACCAACTTCGAAACATCAGTACAGTTAAGTCCTGCGGTCACATCAACATTGTTATATTTAAGTTCTCCGGCCGTTTCAATTGTTTCAATACGTATCCCTGCGAATACATCGCTGTCAATATCGTTATATGTAAAATCTGCATCCTTGAATGTGTAATTTGCATTCTCGTAAGTATTAACATTATCATTTCCACCGGTGGGAGAATTGTTGAAATTACCTGCCGTAATTGGCGTTATTGCATCTACAACATTTACAGCGGCATCGGCGCCCTGAGCCCAATCCTCGGCGGCAGCAAGATTATAAACTGTATTGTCGTTTGATTGCGTTCCCGGTTTATTAATAATAATATTAACAGCGGCTTTATCTGTTGCATCCAGAGTTATTGCAAACTCTGTACCCGATGTAATTTCAACATCCGCACTTCCTACAAGTGTATATGTTGCGCCGCCTTCGCCCCTAAAAGTGTATTTTGAGGCATCAATATCGTTTGCTGCGCCTGCTTTTTTCACAAATCCTGTTCCTGTTGCTGTCAATATTCCATTACTCCAGTGATATGAAGCAGAAATTATTACCGGTACCGGAACATTACTTGACGTTATTCCATTACCAACAGCATCAACAACATTCACAGCAGCATCTGCGCCTGCAGCCCAGTCTTCAGCTGCCGCCAAATTATAGGTTGTTCCGGATGTTGATGAAGTACCGTTTTTATTTATTATAAGGTTAACCGTATTTTTATCTTCTGCATTCAGAGTAAATGTAAATTGCGTGCCCGAGGTAATTTCAACATCAGTAGTATTTGCAAAAGTATGAGTGTCTCCGCCTTCGCCGGTAACAGTAAATTTTGAAATATCTATATCATTCAATGCGCCGGATTTATTCACTAATCCTGCACCTGTAACAACAAATACTCCTGTTGAAGCATTATAAGTTGCCGAAGTGATTGTCGGAACGGGTACATTACTCGCCGTTATTCCATTGCCTGTTAAATCTGCCGTGTTACCGGTTGTTACATTGGTGCACCAATCATCTGCAGCCGCAACGTTATATGTTGTTCCGCTTGTTGATGTTGTTCCATTTTTATTAATTATTTGAGCCACTGCATTCCTATCAGTTGCACTTAATGTAAGGGTAAACTGTGTTGCGCTGGTTCTTTCAACATCGGGTGTATTCGTCAGCGTATAGTTATCTCCACCTTCGCCGGTGATAGTAAATTTCGAAGCATCTATATCCGCACCTCCGCCATTTGCCTGAATATTTGTTCCGGTAACAACCATTACTCCTGTTGCTGCATTATAAGTTGCACTTGTAATTTTTGGTGTAACTGATACTGTTATTGCGTTACCTGCTAAATCAGCAATGTTTGCCGAAGGATCAGCGCCAGCAAGCCAATCTTCTGCTGCGGCTAAATTATATACTGTTCCACCGCTTGATTGTGTGCCAAATAGATCAAGTTTTGCATCTATTTGGGTTTTATCTGCCCCTGTTACCGTAAATGTAAATTCGGTTGAAGAAGTTATCTCAACATCTGTTGCGCTTGTTATTGTATATGTGCCTCCTTCTCCGGTAACGGTGAATTTCGAGACATCAATATCATTGGCAGTTCCCGGTTTTTTGAAAAGGTTTGTTCCTGTAACAACGAAAATACCTATATCTGAATCGTATGTTGCGCTTGTAATTGTTGGTGTTTGTACATTGCTTACTGTTATTCCGTTTGTTGCATCAGCAATATCATTTGCCGATGGAGATGCCTGCATCCAATTATCTGCTGCCGCAAGGTTATATACTATGGCATCCGCCGATTGTAGTCCGTTTTTATTCAGTAATCCGTGAACATTTAGTTTATCGGTTGCGCTAAGGGTCAACGTGAACGCTGTTGCAGATGTTATTTCAACATCAGGCGTATCTGTTAGCTGATAAGTGTTATCCCCCTCGCCCTTAATTGTAAGAAGCGATGCATCAATATCATTTGTAACTCCCGACTTATTTACAAAGTTTGTTCCTGTTGCAACAAGCAGCCCTGTTGAAACATCATAGGTTGCCGATGTTATGGCAGGGTTTGCATAGTTGCTCACCGTAATTCCATTGCCGTTCAAGTCAGCTATGTTTTCTGCTGCATCAGCTCCGGTTAGCCAATCCTCTGCCGCTGCCAGGTTATATGTTGTTGCATCCGCCGAACTTGTTCCGTTTTTATTCAACAACGCTTCCACATTTGTTAGGTCCGTTCCGCTTAACGTTACACTAAATTCAGTTGCAGAAGTAAGTTCAACATCTGTTGTACTGGTTATTGTATATGTTCCTCCGCCATCTCCGGTAATTGTCAATTTTGATATATCAACATCGTTTGCTGCACCTGCATTTGCTACCAAGCCAACTCCCGTTACAACCAATACATTCGTAGTGTAATCGTACGTTGCCGAGCTTATTGTCGGTACCGGAACGTTGCTTACCGTTATTCCGGTTGTTGCGTCTGAAATATTATTTGCCGCAGGAGAACCCGTCATCCAGTTATCTGCCGCTGCAAGGTTATAGGTGGTCCCTCCTGCCGAAGAGGTCCCGTTTTTATTCAGTAACCCGTCAACATTCAGTTTGTCACCTGCGCTCAGTATTAAAGTAAACTCAGTTGCAGAAGTTATTTCTACATCACTGGTATTGGTTAGAATATATGTTCCGCCTGCCTGGCCGGTAAACGTAAAAAGTGATGCGTCAACGTCATTTGCAGCACCGCTTTTTAAAACAAAGTTTGTTCCTGTAGCTACTAACTGACCTGTTGATACATCATAGGTACTCGAGGTTATTGCCGGGTTGGCAAAGTTGCTCACGGTTATCCCGTTTGTCGCATCTGCTATGTTATTTCCTGCCGGTGCGCCTGTTAACCAATTATCTGCCGCTGCCAAATTATATGTTGTTAAATTTGTTGCAGATGTTGTTCCATCCTTGTTCAACAATGCTTCAATATTAATTATATCTGAGCCTGTTAAGGTTATACCGAATTGTGTTGCAGAGCTTATCTCAACATCAGATGTGGTAGATAACGTGTAGGTATTTCCGCCTTCACCTCTAATGGTCAATAAAGAAACATCAACATCGTTATTCCCGCCGGCGTTGCTAGCTAAATATTTACCAGTTACGACCAACTGATTTGTACTAAAATCATATGTGGCTGAGGTGATTTCGGGATAAGCATAATTTGCGGCATCGGGTGTTGGCGGCTGTTGGGTATAACTTGATGTATTTCTAAGTCCGCCGCTACCGCTTGGAATACGTTGGTTGGAGTGGTTATCTTTATTTCCCCGTCCATTCTCATTTACCTGTGGTTCCCCACCATTAATCAATTGCAATAATTCGGCATCGTCGACATCATCAGTATCATACACAAAAGCATCAATAAGATTTGTTGTTGTAAGTATTGTATTATCTGGAAAATCTATCCCATTTCCAATAAACAGAGCAACTGCATCAGCACCATTTTGGAGCTGATCGTTATTGAAAGTAATATTAACGCCAGATACTCCGCTATTACCAATAACGAAATAACCATTTGCATCAGTTGAATACCCATCTAAATCGATACCATTCAAATGTCCTCCAACATTGTATGATTGATTATCAGAACCATTATAAAAGACCAAAACTAATCCATCAAGACTGACATTTCCGGTTCCACCATCAAATAATTCAACAAATTCTAATTCGTCTGTACCTGGTGTATCGGCATCAACTTCATTAATCATTATCGTTTTCATGGCTTGATTTGCAGGATTCCCCGAAGCCGCACTTGTGTTATATGCTTCATAGCTTGGCGTTCCATTGTATTCGCATACCATAGCTCTGTAGGTTGCGCCGGGCATAAGTCCTGTAATATTAACAGATGTTCCTGCCCCATTATAAACGCAGTACCATCCTGTTGCGGCAATCTGTGTTCCTGATTTAAACTTTGTATTAGCCGTGTAGGTTGTATTATCAACAGGCGCGGCATTTCCAGAATTTCCTTCGTACAAAAACACAGTGCGGTTTGATCCGTTTCCGCTTGTCCAATCAATTTTCAATTGAGTAAGTTCAACATTTGTAAAAACAATTGAACTTGATTGTATTGTAGGAGGATCATGTGCGGTTGTTAGAGAAATTGTATTTGAGTAACTACCTGTCCCTGAAGCATTATAAGCTCTAATACGATAAAAATACGATGTATTTGCAGTAATGTTTGTATTTACCAAGTACGTTGTTACATCGCCAATATCTAAATCGTTATATCCCGATACTTTACTGTTAAAATCAGCATCAGTGGCAATATCCAATTTATAACCCGTTGCTCCTGTCATCGAGCTCCAATTAGCATAAAAACTCGTTCTACGAATTGTTGTTGCACTATTAGCAGTCGATGTCCCAGGTATTGTTAGAAGATTTTTTGAATCCGAGTTACTGCTAGTTCCTATTGCATTAGATGCTCTAACTCGGAAATAATAGGTAGTTCCTGAGTTTAATCCAGAAATATTATAAGTTAATACATTACCAACATCTCGATTATCAAATCCAGTAATATTTTCATTAAAATTACTGGCTAGGGAAACATCTATATAATAACGAGTAGCTTGAGATGAACTATTCCAATTTGCAGTGAATGAATTACTTGTAATTCCATCTGCAGCAATAGTAATAGGAGAAGGAGGAGATGTTGTCAGAGATTTGGTACCAGAATAAGCACTTCCACCTGAAGAATTATAAGCTTTAATTCGATAATAATAATTTGAATTCGCTGATAATTCATTAACATTATATATTGTAACATCACCAACATTTTTACCATTATAACCACTAATATATGAGCTGAAATCAATATTTGTTGACACATATAGTAGATAGTAAGTAGCTCCAGCTGAAGTATTCCAATTAGCGTTGAAGGAAATATCTGTAATGTTAGTGGGTGCTTCACTAACAGGAGCACTAGGTGAAGTTGTTGCTGAAACCGCGTTGGAATTACCACTTTCACCAGCTCCACTATAAGCTCTGACCCGAATATAATATTTCGTCCCCTGACTTAAACCTGAAATAGTTGTACTTGTTGGTGCGTATGGATCTTCGGCACTTTTGGGAACATCCTTTGGATCTAAACCAGATACTAATGCAGTAAATATATTATTTGTTGAAACATATACATGATAGCCAGTTGCACCTGGTGATTGTGACCATGATAGATTCATCGAAGTTGAACCAACACTATAAGGGCTGTTTAGCGTTGGAGCTGAAGGTGGTATTGCTCCAGCATCACTTATTTTAATATATCCACATCCATTTGGCGTACTTATAAATCTTGTATTAAGTGGTGGAGTAGAAGCAGTACTTGGCTTATAATGCCGTACATTAGCACCATTAATATCTGTTGATCCTAAAGGCTTCCCAACAACCCATGACGCTCCAATTCCTGCGCTCATATTTGCGTGATATAACCAATAACCATCTGGTCCTTCATAACAAGCTTTCCCATTATTAGTACCGTTTTGATAATAATTGCCAAGAATTTCAGCAGGCCATGCACTTGCACAAATGTCATCTGCCCCATCATTATTTACTGAAAAATTATTTTGTCCATAGCCTATATAAGAAACCAGGAAAATAAGAATATTAAATAAAAAGGCTTTTTTACTAATATTGAGTTTGTTTCCGTATTCCTCAACGGTCGATTTATTTTTTAAGAAGCTCATAACTTTAATTTATAAATTGTTAAAGTTGCTGTTGAATTCCAATCTTTTTATTTATGAAGCTCAACTATAAGAAAAGCTTCAATTAATTATTGAAAATATATTCTTGGGGAGAGAAGTAGTTTATTAGTGATAAATAACGAGAAAGTTCAAAATGGCATATTTGAATTCTTTTCAATATGTAAAAATAACTAATTCTAATAAATTGTCAAGTCAATTATAAAATATTTGTTATTTTTTATTTTGGTCAAAACACTAATTATCAATATAAAATTAAGATTCTAAGTACGAGATAGTTTAAAATTGTTCAATCAATTTTAAAATAGAATAAGAATTTTTGCAATTGATTTATAGAATATCATCTTCAAATTCAGAAAGGTTCAGGATGCATTTTAGAATTTAGGCGATTAATTGTCGGCCTTCAAAATTGGTTAAGATTAAGAAAAATAAAAAATATTTAAAAAATATTTGGATTTACCAAAATCATGATATACATTTGCAGTGTACTATTTATGTAATACACTAATACAATTATATTAAGATCATATAAAACATTTTTTATTACGAGTACATTTTAAAAATGTTGAAATAAGTTGTAACGGATAAACAAATCAATCGTCTAAAAATAATTAGCAAAGGTTTTAGCAAATTATAGCTTCTTAACCATATTATAATGTTGAATAAATTACCACAAATTCATGAAAATCAGCATCCAGGGATTAAGCAAAACCTATGGTAACGGAAAAACAGCTTTATCCGATATCAATCTTGAAATTGAGAATGGCATGTTTGGGCTGCTTGGCCCCAACGGTGCAGGTAAGTCGAGCCTGATGCGAATTTTGGTTACCATCATGAAAGCCAGTACCGGCAAGGTAAACGTTAATGGTTACGACCTCACTAAAAACCGAAAAGAAATTCGCAAAATGTTGGGCTATTTACCACAAGATTTCAGGTTCTTCACAAAACTAAAAACCTGGGAATTTTTGGATTATGCTGCAGCACTTTCAGGGATAAAAAGCAAAAAAGAACGGTTAACAAAAGTTGATGAATGGCTTGAAAAAGTTGGGTTGTTCGATGCGCGCGAACGTCAGGCCAATAATCTTTCGGGAGGTATGAAAAGAAGGCTTGGTATTGCACAGGCACTTATCGGTAGCCCAAAAATTATTGTGGTTGACGAGCCAACAACAGGTCTTGATCCGGAAGAAAGAATTCGTTTCAGGAATATCCTATCTGAATTAAGTCAACAAGATGTAATAATTATTCTTTCAACCCATATCGTTGGTGATATTTCGAGTGTTTGCCAAGATCTGGCTTTATTAGATGAAGGACGGATGCAATTTAACGGTTCACCGGAAGAGCTGATCAAAATGGCCAAAGGTCATGTTTGGCAAGTAAATACTTCAGGTACCGAATATGATATATTAAAGAATAAATATGCGGTGATTTCGACCATCCCATCTGATGAGGGTTGGGAAGTACAACTGGTTGGAAAGGATATTGAAGCAAAGCAGGCAATTGAGATAGAACCGAATCTGGAACATGCCTATGTTTATTTCATGGAATATTTATCAAACCATTAAAGAAAAAATTTAATTCATATGTTTTCAATCCACGCCCTAAAAACCATTGCCCGTTATGAAATGCGCACCTTATTGCGTGGGTGGTTTTTCAGAATTTTCGCAGGATTAACCATACTCGGTCTGGGTGGTTTTAATTTAGCCGTTTTTCTGGCAACAAGTGGTTCTCCATGGATTTACAGAGCCCTACCCGCCTCCATGCCTTACGTTAATCTGCTCATTTTAAATTTAGGTCAGGCAATTGTTGCAGTATTTCTTGCTTCTGAATTTTTAAAACAGGATCGTAAAAACGACACGATTGAAGTAATTTATGTCCGTTCGATGACAAATGCAGAATATATTCTTGGAAAGACAATTGGAATACTCTACGTTTTTTTGGTTTTAAATCTTTTCATCTTACTGATGGGAATAGGATTTTCGTTTATCAGTAACGATTCGGCAAAAGGTATCAGTGAATTCTTTTATTATCCATTATTAATTAGTCTGCCAACACTTGTATTTATTCTTGGTCTTTCATTTTTCATCATGACCATATTCAAAAATCAAGCAATCACTTTTATTGTTATACTCGGATATATTGCCCTTACCATCTTTTATTTAAATACAAAATATTATCACATTTTCGATTATATCGCTTATCAGGTTCCGATGTTCAATTCGAGCATTGCAGGGTTCGGAAATATTCAGGAGGTACTCATCCATAGAGGTATGTATTTTTTTATTGGTTTGGGAATGGTATTTTTCACTATTTTCAAATTGCAACGATTACCTCAGGCAAAAAAGCTTACTTCCTTCCCACTTATAATAGCCATTATATTTATATCGGTCGGCGGTTTGTTGGCTCGACAATACATTAAAATAAAGGAATCAAATGTTGATCTTAAAAAACAGATGATCAGCCTGAATAACCAATATGTTCATTATCCAAAAGTAAGTATAACTGATTCGAAAATAGAACTTCAACACCTTGGAGAGAGGCTTAAGGCAAAAGTTGAGATGCAATTCATTAATAGTAATAATCAACTTATTGATACGCTTATTTTCAGCTTAAACCCTTCTCTTTCGTTAATTTCAGCAAATATCGATGGTAAAGACGTTACTTATAATAGAGATTTACATCTGATAAAAATCTTTCCAGGACAGGATATTGAAAAAGGAAGGAATTACAGCTTGACACTTGAATATGAAGGACGCATCAACGAAAACACCCATTTTTTAGATACCGATTTGGAAAATTATACAGATAATTTTTCTCTTGAGATATTTAGAATTCGTAAACGATATGCGTATTTAAAAGATGATTTTGTATGCCTGACAAGCGAATCGTTGTGGTATCCAATTTCAGGTGTTGGATATTCACCACTCGATCCTTCATTATATTATCCCGACAATACTAAATTTCATTTAACCGTTAAAACAAAAAATGGCTTATTACCTATATCTCAGGGTAAAATGGCTGAATTAAATGAATCAACTTATCAGTTTGAACCTGAATTTCCCCTACCTAAAATTAGCTTGCTGATAGGAAATTACACCAAATATTCTATACGGGTTGATTCGGTTGACTATAATTTATTTACAATTAAAGGAAATGAATATTATATTTCACATTTCACAAACATTTCTGATAGTCTTCCTGGCATTATCAGAAGTTTAAAAAATGAATACGAAAATCATATAGGTTTAGATTATCCATTCGAACGATTCTCATTAGCAGAAGTTCCGGTACAATTTGCATTAGACAAACATTCTTTTTCAATGGCAAGTGATGCGGTGCAACCGGAGATAGTCTTCTATTCAGAAAAAGGTGTAACCATGGAAGAAACTGATTTTAAAAAGAGAAGAAATCAGTCGGAAAGACAAATGAAGCGTGACAATGAAGAAATTTCTCCTGAAGAGTTGCAGACCAGAATTTTTAAACGATTTGTGAGAGGTAATTTCATGGCAAATTCTAGTGAATGGTATCAGTTTGAGGAAGTGGTTGATAGAAATACATACTCTATTTTCCCAAATTATTATTCATTTATCACTCAATTGCGTTCAAAAGATTGGCCGATGCTTGATTTGGCTCTTGGAATTTATTTAAAGGACCGCAATGAAAATGCCATTTCATCAAACAGATGGTTTTTTGAAGGAATCAGTAAAGGAGAACGTGTAAACCTTGAATTGAAGAAAAGTTCTCTGGAAGAATTAATGAGTAATGGCATTTCAAAGCAAACCGAAAGTGAAGAACATGAAGATTTAATGACTTTAAACGATGTAATACTTGCTAAAGGAGATTATCTTTTTTCACTTTTCCAAGCTCGATATGGTAAAGATGCCTTTAACCAGTTCCTGAATAACTTAATTGCTCAAAATCAGCATCATTCCTTCTCTTTTGAAACCTTTAATAATGATATTCAAAGAAAATTCAATGATTCAATTTCTACTGAAATACAGGACTGGTATTCAAAAAGGCAGCTACCGGGCTTCTTAATTAAAGATTTACAGACTTACAAAGTGCTGGAAGGAGAGTTTACGAAATATCAACTCAAGTTTAAAATATCAAATCCTGAAGACATTGATGGCTTAGTAACTGTAAATGTTGATTTGAATAATCAGGAAATAAGACAAGATAATAATCAGGTAACAGTCGACTTCTCGAGAGAAATACATATTCCGGCACATACAGCACGCGAAGTTGGATTTGTTTTCTCAACCGAACCTAATCGGATGAATATCTACACCCATATTTCAGAAAACCTTCCTAATAATATTATTTATGATTTTGATTCTTTTGAAGAAATAAAGAAAATTGCCTCATTTGATGATATCCTTTCTTGTGAAATGTTCACCAGCTTGCAAGAAACTAACGAAATAATTGTAGATAATGAGGATACCGGATTTGAGTTTGTACAAACCTCAAATAGAAGTTATTTAAAAACACTCGTTGATAAAAACAAAGTAGAAACTTATAAATATGTCGGGATAAGATACTGGAACCCTCCTACTGAGTGGAAACCGGTATTGCGTTCCGGATTTTATGGAAAATATGTCAGATCGGCTATGTATACCAGTTCATCCGGAGAAGAACGAACTGCCGTTTGGCATGCAAATTTAACGGAAGGTGCTTATTACGATGTGTATTGTCATATCGAAAAGATCAATATTCAGCGAAGGAATCGCAATCGCAAACCCGACTATAATTTCAAGATTTATCACGAAGCCGGAGTTGAACAAATTAACCTGACAGATGAAGAACTTGAAAACGGATGGAATTACTTAGGATCATATTATATAAGTCCTGAATCGGCTAAGGTCGAATTGCTTAATAAATCAGTAGGCCAAATGATTTTTGCTGATGCAATTAAATGGGTAAAAAACAATTAAAGCGCAACAAATTTGAAATATTATAAATTGTTTAGAAAGATGAAATATTTGAAAATTATAATGGTGGCAGCAGTGATGCTTTTCACCGTTAATCTTGCTACAGCACAAACCAAACTTACTTTGGAAGATGCGATGGAAATAGCTTTGCAAAATAGTCCCGATATTTCAAAAGCAAGGTTAAATATGGAGCAAAACAAAGAGTATTTAAATGCTCAACTGGCCTCTTTAAAATCCAGGTTTTCGTTTGAGGTAACTCCTTTTTCTTACTCAAAGACCGACACTTACAACGATTACTTCTCCGAATGGTACACCTCCGAAAATAAAGGTGCTAGCGGAAGTCTAACCATTGCTCAGCCCATTAAATTCTCAGATGGTACTTTGATTCTAAAAAATGATTTTGGATATCAGGACAACTTTGCAGAAGCAAGTCAGAACAACTATAAAGGTTATAATAATAACCTGTATTTGCAATACATCCAACCGCTGTTTACTTACAACCGCACCAAGATGAATCTTGAGAAAAATCAATTGAACCTTGAAAATGCAACCTTGGCTTATGCAATTGAGATGTTAAATTTGGAAAGATTGGTAAATCAGGCTTTTTATTCTATTTATCAGAAACAGATGGCCTTTGAAATTGCCAAAGAAGAGTATGAAAATCAAAAAGTAAGCAAAGAAATTATTGAGAGTAAAGTTGAAGGAGATTTATCGGCCAAGGAAGAATTATATCAGGCCGAGTTAAATTTGGCTACAAGTAAATCAAGTTTAGATAATAGTCTTGTTAATCTGGAAAACGCCAAAGATCAATTCAAACAACTCATCGGGATGTCGTTATACGAAGAAGTAGAAGTTATTACAGATATCAAATATACACCTGTAAGCATTGATCTGGAAAAAGCAATTTCGAATGGCCTTTCTCAACGATTGGAGTTATCTCAACGGCAAATAAACCTTGATAACGCACAATTTAATTTAATCGAAACATCGGCAACCAACGAATTTAGGGGCGATATGCGCTTATCGGTTGGGATCATTGGTAATAATGAAAAATTTCAGGATATTTATTCACGACCCACGAAAAGCCCCCAAGTTGGCGTAACTTTTTCCATTCCAATTTTTGATTGGGGCGAGCGGAAAGCAAGGATCCGTGCTGCCGAAATTGAGATTGAAACCCTTAAAATTGATAAAAAAACACTCGAAGATGATATTATTATTAACATCCGACAGGTATATCGAAATCTTAACAATTTAGTTTTGCAAATTGGAATTGCAGAACAAAACGACAGAAATGCCCAGCTGACTTATGAGATAAATCTGGAACGATATAAAAATGGAGACCTCACAAGCATGGATCTTCAACGGTATCAAACCCAACTTTCATCCAAAAAGATGGAAATGTCCAATTCCCTGATTAATTATAAATTAGAGCTGCTGAACATGAAAATTCAATCACTTTGGGATTTTGAAAAAAACACATCCTTTGTCCCTCAGGAATTACAAAATAATATTAATAAATAGTGAAATTAACCATACAAACAATCAGTATTATGAAACGAGCATGTTTAAATAAAAACACAGGCAACAAAAAAAATAATCACTTGCGAGTTCCATCCGTCCTATTAAAAACAAATTATTTACGGATGAAACGAGCATTAATCATCATTCTTTTAGGGATTATATTAACATCCTGCAGGGATAACAGCACTGAACTGAACAAAGATATTTCAGTTCCGGTTTCGGTTATGGAAATAAAAGCATCATCCATCGAGAGATATATCAGTACTACCGGTACCGTAAAACCGATCAAAGAAGTTGTGTTGCCATCCGAGATCAGTGGTTTGTATCAGTTAATGACAAACCCAAAAACCAACAAACCTTATGCATTGGGCGATTATGTGAGTGCCGGTGATGTTATTGTGATGATAGAAAACCCGGAATACAAAAATAGCATTAAAAATACTTCGCTTGAACTGCAGCTTGAAACAACCAAGCAAACCTTTGATAAGCAAAAAAGCCTTTATGATAAGGGTGGAGTTACCTTGAGCGAGTTGAAAAATGCGGAAATCAATTACATGAATGCAAAATATGCAGTTGATGATGCGGTCATTAAATTGAGAAAGATGGCTGTTCTTACTCCCATTTCAGGTGTTATTGTAGAACTGCCATATCAAACTCCAAAAACACCAATCGCCACAGGAGCTCCATTGGCTAAAATTATGGATTATAGTAAGTTAATTATGGAAATCAATTTGGCCGAAAAAGACATTAATGATGTAAAAAAAGAACAGGCAGTTAGGATTATGAACTATACCATTCCGGATGATACATTAACAGGGAAAATCACCCAGGTCTCCCCTGCTATAAATGCTGATACACGCTCATTTAAAGCTGTTTTAACCATCGACAACCCTGACTTTAAATTAAGACCCGGAATGTTTGCCAAGGGTGAAATAGTTGTTGCATCAATAGATAATACCATTGTTATACCTAAAGAAGTGATCTTATCAAAACAAAAAGGAAATACAGTGTATGTTATCGATAAAGGATTAGCAAAAGAACGTATTCTTGTTTTCGGATTGGAAAATCCAAATGAGGTTCAAATCATTTCAGGTTTAAACCTTAATGAACGATTGGTAATTAAAGGATACGAAACATTGAGAAATAGTTCAAAAGTAAAAGTGGTTAAATAGAAATGATGATTTTTCAAATCGTTAATTTCTGCGCTTTTTTACCATAAAAATTAATCACATGAAAAAAATTACGCGTTTTTCCGTTCAGTATCCCGTTACAGTTTCAATGATTGTAATCGCAATTTTACTGCTGGGATACATTTCATTCGGAAAACTAAGTCTGGATTTATTCCCCGACATGAATGCACCCCGAATATTTGTGGAAATAAAGGCAGGTGAACGTCCTCCTGAAGAAATTGAAAAACAATACATTGAAAACATTGAAGCTCAAGCCATTCGGCAAAAGGGCGTTACTCAAATCTCATCTGTTTGTATGGTCGGATCGGCACGGGTAACGGTTGAATATGCCTGGGGCAGGGATATGGACGAAGCTTTTTTAGATTTGCAAAAAGCACTTACAACTTATAGTCAGAACTCAGATATAGAAGAGTTTACGATTACCCAACACGACCCCAATGCTTCGCCTGTTATGATCGTGGGCATGCTTCATCCCGAAATAACTGATATGGATGAGATGCGCAAGGTTGGTGAAAACTATATTCGGAATGAACTTACAAGGCTCGAAGGAATCGCTGATGTTACTTTGTCCGGAACAGAAGAAAAAGAAGTGTTGATTGAAACCAGTCCTTATATTTTGGATGCTTTTGGGTTGACAGCAAACAGTATTGTTCAGCAAATTCAAAATATGAACCGCAATGTATCGGGTGGTACCATTGTTGAAATGGGAAAGAAATACATTATCAAAGGCTCCGGTTTAATCAAAAATATAGACGATTTGAATGATATGGTTATCACCTACAAACAAGCCGGTGGTGCTCAGAGCCAACAAGGATCAACTAGCGTTTCAGAAAAAATTCCGGTATTTCTAAAAGATATAGCCACCATCAGTTTTATCAACAAAGACCCTGTTAACATTGTTCGAATTAATGGACAACGTTGTATTGGTCTTTCGATTTTTAAAGAAACCGGTTTTAATACCGTTGCTGCTGTTAAAAATTTGAACAAGGCCCTTGAATCTATTCAAAAAGCTTTACCCGGTTATGAATTTATCATCGTTCAAAATCAAGGTTCTTTTATACAAAATGCTATTGATGAAGTTCAAGATTCAGCTCTGATAGGAATTATAATGGCCATCATCGTCCTTTTCATTTTCCTGCGACGTTTAAAAGTAACCCTTATCATCAGTATTGCAATACCTATCTCCATCATCGCGACCTTTAATTTAATGTATTTTAACGGTTTAAGTTTAAATATAATGACCTTAGGTGGTCTGGCACTTGGAGCTGGAATGCTTGTGGATAATGCCATTGTGGTTGTTGAAAATATCTTCAGAAATATGGAGCAAGGCATGAGTGTTAAAGAGGCTGCGATTACAGGAACTGCTGAAGTAGGTGGTGCAATTACGGCTTCAACTCTAACAACCATTGTGGTGTTTCTCCCAATCGTATACTTGCAAGGTGTATCAGGTGCATTATTTAAAGATCAGGCCTGGACGGTCGCATTTTCATTACTCGCATCCTTGTTTGTTGCAATTCTGGTAATTCCAATGCTTTTTAATTTTGCGTATGGAAAGAAAAAAGTAAACACAAAAATTAAATCTGTTAAAATTGGTCGGTATGGTGAATTTCTTGATAAGCTTTTAAATATTAAATACATTGTCATACTTCTTGTATCCTTGGTAATTATTGCTACCGTGTACATTTATCCACGGGTTGGAAGTGAGTATCTGCCAAAAACAGAAACCAGCGAATTCGATCTCGACATCGTTTTAACAGAAGGAACCGAATTGCAAAGAACCAATTCTACCATTGATGTTATTGAACAAATGATAGCTGAAGTTTTGGGAGATAATGCCGAAACGATTTACAGTCAAATAGGCCCTGCATCTAACATTAGCTCCAGTAAATCGATTTTTAAAAATGAGAATAGTGCTACAATAAAGGTGAGGCTAAAAAAAGAAGCAGTACCACAATCCGAAAGTATTATTGCTGCAATTACAGAATTGGTAAGCAATATCCCTGATGCTGAAATAACTGTTCAGCGTGATGAAACTGCATTACAATCGACTCTAGGTACTGATGAAGCACCTCTTGTAGTTGAGCTTAAAGGAAGAGATTTAGATATCTTAGAAAGTCTTTCCGGAAATTTAAAAACCAACTTGTCCGAAATTCCTGAATTAATTAACATTAAAACTTCTATTGAAAAAGGAGCTCCTGAAATCGATGTGGTGATCGATCGCTACAAAGCAGGTTTATTTAATTTAACCGCGAATGGTATTGCTTCTCAATTGAATGAAATTTTGATGGGTAAAAATGCCGGTAAATACGAAAAATCTGGCGAAATGAGCGATATAACAGTCAAATTGCCTGATATCACTCTTTTCGAATTCAATTCAATCAAATTGAAAAGTGGAAATATAGAAGTTCCGCTTTATGAAGTTGCTAATATTAAGAGAACAACATCCCCTAAACAACTGTTGCGTAGAAATCAGAATCGGATTGCAAAAATTACAGCCGATTATGATCAATCCATACCTTTTGATAAAGTAGTTGAAAAAGTTAAAAGTCAGCTTGATGCATTGGTTATCCCCAATGGTTATCAAACCTCGATTGTCGGGGTTGAGCAAAAGCGCCAGGATGCGATGTCAAGTTTGGGTTTTGCGCTCTTATTGTCAATTATCCTCGTTTATATGGTTATGGCTTCACAATTTGAATCATTAATTCATCCTTTTACCATTTTACTTACCATTCCTTTAGCGGCAGTTGGGGCAATCTGGGCATTCTTTATACTTGGATTACCGCTAAATATCATGGCTTATATCGGGATCATCATGTTGGCTGGTATTGCCGTAAACGATTCCATCATTTTGGTGGATGCGATCAATCAGAATAAAGAAAGGGGCCTCTCATTACGAGAATCCATTATCAGGGCAGGTGAAAACAGAATCAGGCCAATTATCATGACAAGTATTACGACCATATTGGCTTTATTACCGTTAACCATTGGAATTGGGGAAAGTGCATCGTTACGTTCGCCCATGGCAATAGCTGTTATTGCAGGATTGTTAAGCAGTACTATACTCACACTGATCGTTATTCCTTGTGTGTATAATACTTTTGAAAATTTAAAGGATTTTATTTTCGGAAACACTAAAGCTGAAGATATTAAATCTGTATAACTCATTAAAAAAGAATAAAGCTTTATGAGTTTCATAATCAAAAGAAAAGTTTTAATTGCCATGCTGTTTACCAGCATGAGTATGTTAGGATATTTTTCGTACAAACACTTAGCTGTAGAACTGATCCCGAATGCACAGCTACCTTTCCTGTTTGTTCAGGTTGGAAGTCGTCTGGAAGTTGATCCCCGATACATGGAAAGTCAGGCAATTATCCCTCTTGAGGGAGCCATTGGCACCCTCGAAGGAGTTGATAAGATAGAATCATCTGCAGGTCAGCGTCAGGGCAGCATCCGGATTTCTTATCTACCCTCTTCCAATATCAAATTTGCCTATCTCAAACTGGCAGAAAAAGTTGATGAAGTAAAACGCAACCTGCCTCCTGAGTTTGTTGTTCAGGTATTTAAATTTGATCTGGAGCAAATAAACAATATGTTTATGTCGATTGAAGTAAGAGGCAGCGGCGGAGTTGACAGGGTCAGGCAAATTGTTGATAAGGAAATTCTGGACCCATTGAGAAACATAGATGGAGTTGCTAACGCTCAGGTATTTGGTGGCAGGGAAAAGTCGATAGAAATAAAATTAAACGAAGAAGTATTAAAAAGTCATGGCCTCTCCCCTGCCGATATCAGAACAGCGATTAACAATAATCAACTATCCCGGACTTTTGCAGGCAAGGTAAACGAGCATAATCAAATTTATTTTGTCAATGTAGTTTCTGAGTTTGATAATATCAACGACCTCTATGAATTGGTAGTTAAGCCCAACGGTCCCGTTAAACTTAAGGATATCGCTGAGATTCATTATGGAGTTAAAGAAGAAGATTCATACAGCCGTGTAAATGGACAAGAATCTGTTACGATACAATTAACCCGTGATGCACAATCCAATATTATTGAGCTATCGCATGAGGTAATCAAGCGGATTGAAAAATTAAATACTGATTTGGCAGAAAAGGATGTTGAGCTGGTAGTTCAACTTAATTCTGCCGATACCATGGAAAAGAACATCGACCTGATCATTAATCTGGCGGTGGTCGGTGGTATTTTGTCCATTTTTGTTTTATGGATCTTCCTCAGAAATTTACGTTTGGTAGCTGCTATAGCTTTGGCAATTCCGATTTCGGTTTATACTGCTTTCAATTTCTTCTATGCATTTGATATTTCTATCAATACGCTAACTCTTTTGGGGATGGCACTTGCCATTGGAATGTTGCTCGATAACAGCGTAGTTGTTTTGGAAAACATTTATCGATTGGCTGCTAAAAAAATCAGTCCTGATATAGCTGTAATTCAAGGAACCAAAGAAGTTTGGCGTTCTATATTTGCAGCAACACTGACAACAATCACAGTATTCTTACCCTTTGTTTTTTCTACCAATTTCTTTATCAGCTTATTGGGAAAACACATTGGTGTTTCGATTATTTCCACTTTATTGGTATCCCTAATAGTAGCTTTACTATTGGTTCCAATGATCACGCATGCATTTCTTAAAAAGAGAAATTCTATTAAACCGGTAAATTTTGAAAGTATTTCGTACGACAATCGTTTGATACAAATTTATAGGGTTTTGCTTAAAACCTGCATGCGAAATCCGGGTAAAACCATTCTGGGTGCATTGGGCATTTTCTTTCTTACTTTACTTATAAGTCTGGGCATTAGCGTTATTTCATCGCAAGAGGCTGAAATTAAGGAGATGAAATTATATGTTACACTTACCAGTGGAACCACACTTGAAAATACCGATGTTTTTGTGAGGGAAGTTGAAAAAAAATTAACTGATTTAGAAGAAAAGAAAGATATTATCAGTCAGGTTTATGAGGAAGAAGCAATTGTTACGGTTTCATTAGTTGATGATTACAGAAAAATCAGAAATTATTCTATTCCGCGAATTAAAAATAATATCATTGAAAAACTAGCAGATTTACGCCAGGCTGAATTTAGCTGGGATCCACCGGCCTCCGGACAACGCTTTGGAACCGGCGGATTTGAAAATGATGACGGCTTTTCCAGGATGCTGGGAATTGGGGTTCAACAGGAAAAAGTCGTGATCAAGGGTCAGGATTTTGATAAGATGCTCGACATTGCCAAAGATATTGAATACTACTTAAAACAATTAAATTCAATGTCGCGCGTAAGTGTTAATACACCTGATAAACGACCTGAATTAATGCTGACTTTCGATAAGCAATTGATGTCGCTTTATGATATTCCGGTCACTTCTGTCCTTTCTGAATTAAATTCATTTCCTAAAGAATTTTCAAGTGGAATTTTATTTAAACAAGGTGGCGAAGAATATGACATTCAAATTACAACTGAACTGACAGAAAAACAAAAGGCAAGAAATGTTTACGATTTAAAACATCTGAACGTTCGTAGTAATCAAAATGCCCGATTTGAAATCCAAAATATCAGTAAATTCAATTTCACCGAAGGTTTATCAACCATCAACCGAACAAATCAGGAAAAACAGCTCACCATTAATTACGAATTCATTCCAGAAGTAAATGATGATAATGATTTACTGAACAATTCAAGAATAGAAGTCGATGAATTAATGGCTAATATCAACCTCCCTTCAGACATTGCGATAGAAGTAATTCACGAAGAAAATGATTTGGGTGAATTCGGATTTCTGCTTACCATGGCTTTCGTCCTGATATTTATGATTCTGGCTTCTGTATTCGAATCTTTTACAGTGCCTTTAGTTATGATGTTTTCGATACCGATGGCTGGTATCGGTTCGTTAATCTTACTTGTTCTTACGGGCACCTCCATCATGAATGCCAATGTATTTACCGGTTTTCTGATTTTGTTGGGAATAGTTGTAAACAATGGGATCATCATGATCGACTATACCAGAGTGCTTCAAAAACGAGGTTATAATGAATCCAGGGCACTGATGATGGCAGGTCTGGCTCGTGTCCGACCAATCCTTATTACAGCTATCACAACAATCATCGCATTAGTACCTTTGGCACTTGGTAAAGCAGAATATGTGACCCAAATTGGTGTTCCTTTTGCAATCACAGTTATTGGAGGTCTTGCAGTAAGCACCTTACTCACTTTGGTATTTATTCCAACCCTCAATTCAGGTTTACAAACCTCTTTGAAATGGATTCGATCACAAACCACACTTATAAAAGCAATCCACGTTTTATTATGGCTCATCGGCTTCTATTATATTTATACTGAAGTTGACAGTAAAATATGGCAAATTATAGAGTTCATTTTATGGATGATCATTGTACCCGCAAGCATATATTTTATAAAAAACTCTTTAAGAAGAGCCAATGAAACTTTAATTGATCCCAATACTCCATTACGAATCGAAATCAGAAATTTGGTAAAAATATATGACTGGGATAGTAGATTTGTTCGTGAATGGAAATCAGGATTAAAAACACGAAAACGATTGGGATTGGATTCTGAATTCACCTCTGTAAAGGATCTTGAGAAATTGTTATGGCAATTGCCATTGATAGGTTTTGCTATTTATTTCATCTATTTCCATCTCGAAAGTGGTTTCTGGTATTTTGTTTTACCGGTTGGATTATATCTCCTTTTAATGGGTATTCTAAAACCATTGAAACTGTTTGCAAATAATCTGAAGGAAAACAATAAAAAGAAATTTGTCAGGATATTAATTTCTGCATTCTTAAAAATTATCCATTGGTTCTTCCCTCTCATTGCTCTGGCCTTGATGTATTTTAAATATGGCATCATCGGATTAATTATCCCCTATGGATTTTTATGGTATTTGGCAATATTGATTAAAGTTACTTCTGACAATATTTATAAGAAGAAAATTAACATTAACCGCATCAGTGGAAGATTTAAAGGAATTCGCAAAGCATTCAGTCGTTTTGTTTTAATTATTCCGGTTATTGGAAAAAAGAAAATCCAATTTAAAGCCGTCAAAGGAGTTTCGTTTAATATTGAACATGGAATGTTTGGCTTATTGGGACCAAATGGAGCAGGTAAATCAACTTTAATGCGAATTATTTGTGGGATTTTAGATCAAAGTTATGGTCAAATTACCATCAATGGTATAGATGTTCGTGAAAAACGGGAGGAATTGCAAAGCCTCATTGGATATCTGCCCCAGGAATTTGGTATGTACGAAAATATGAGTGCATGGGATTTTCTCCATTATATGGGTTTGTTGAAAAAATTATTCGATACCGAAGAACGGAACAAAAGAGTTGAATACGTTTTAAATGCGGTACACATGTGGAACAGCCGAAATGATAAAATTGGCTCTTTCTCGGGAGGAATGAAACAACGTATCGGAATTGCTCAAATACTGTTACATCTGCCAAGAATACTGGTAGTTGATGAACCTACCGCCGGATTGGACCCACGTGAAAGGATTCGATTCAGGAATCTTTTGGTTGAATTAAGCAAAGATCGGATTGTAATTTTTTCAACACATATTATCGAAGATGTGGCAAGTTCGTGTAACTATGTTGCCGTGATGAAAAAAGGTTACCTGCAATATCTTGGGAAACCTATTGAAATGGCAAAAATTGCCGAAGGTAAAATTTGGAACTTACAAATCCCTCATCAGGAATTTGAGGAAATTAAGGATAAACTTACCATTATTCACCACATGAGGGATGGAGAAACAATCAGAATGCGTTGCCTGTCAAATAAAAAACCGCATCCTGATGCAAACATCGTAAAAGCCAATCTGGAAGATTCTTATTTATGCTTATTGAATAAGGAAGATGACGAAGTTGAACCCACTAATTAAACTTAGAGCATGAAAACACAAGATAGATATCAGCTCATATTGCGCAGCATTAACTACAACCTGAAAATAATTTTTGCCAATAAATTTATATTCTTCCTGATTGCTGCGATTGCCTTTTACCTCATGGTAATTGGGATCATGCTTTTTGATGACTCGGCAGTAAGTTCTGAAGATATATTTAGTACACTTATTTTTCCCGGCATATTAATTCTCTTTTATCCGGTAATTTTCAATATCCAGAACGATAAAGATGCGCGTATGCTTGAAATCATTTTTGGGATACCCAACTATCGCTATAAGGTCTATCTGGTTCGTTTTGCCATTACCATGGTAATGATGTTTGTGTTATTGATGCTGATGGGCTGGTTTGCCGTTTTTGCTGTTGCAAGGGTAAATGTGATCCCCATTGTTTATCAGCTGATGTATCCCCTGTTATTTTTATCGGGATTGGCATTTATGTTTTCAACCTTAATTAAAAATGCAAATTCAACTGCGGCAATCATGGTGATCATTGGCCTAACCTTTCTTATTTTGGCCGAACCGCTACAATACAGTAAGTGGAACATCTTTCTGAATCCGTATAATGCTCCATCGGAAATGAGCCAAACCATTTGGCAAAATGTAATTCGTGAAAACAGGATTTTTTTACTGGTAGGCACAATTATTTCGATATTGTGGAGTCTAACCAACTTACAGAGAAGAGAGCGCTTTGTATAGATTAGAATGATAGTTTGTTATGTAAATTTTACGATCTGATATTCTACAATATAAGTTCTGTCGATTTTCCTTCTGGTCTATTGCCAATCTTCTTTTTTATCTATAAGTTTACATCATCATGATAAAAAGAATATTAAAAAAATTCAGGGAAAATAGCAGCACCATTCTCATTCTGTTCATATTGCTGTCCATTTTGTTTAGAGTAATTGGGTTTTCTATTGTTTCAGGGATATTTTTATGGGCATTTTATACACTTCTAGCACTTGTTTTTATAGGCTTTTTTATTCAGGCAAATATCCAAAAAATCGACATTCCTGCCAAGGCAATGATTATATTCATTCCTTTTTTACCTGTATTTGGGTTTATGGATGCCTTTTTAATGAAAGCAATCATGAGCCTTTGCATCATTGTTATATATTTGATCGCTAGCGATCGGATTTTATGGCTCAATAAGAAAAACTGGCAGTATTCATTTTTGATTATTTTTTTATACATCATATCCATTGTATTTTCTTTTTTTTCAATCAAATATTCGGGCAATACCAATCTGAAAATAATAGACGAATCAGCCTCTCCGAATGAAATCCACAAGCTGGTAACCAAGCGTGAAGTTGCAGGCTCTGCAGTTGGAAACACCATGGTTTATCTTGAAAAAAATTACTTCGGCCTGTTTAAAAAAAGCGAATTAAAACAAATCAGCTCCTGGACTGGCATCCCGATTCTGCAATGGATCAATGACAATGAATACAAAATTGATCATAAAACTTTTAAGTTAAAATAATGCTTTACTGAGATGAATAACGCAAATATTCCTTTTCAAAATATTGAATGGGGCAAAGTTCCAAAAACAGAACATCAGTGCGAAACCGGAGTTGCTTATTGGCAAACGGTTCAATTTGCGGGTTTAAGAGTTAGGTTGGTTGAATATTCAAAAAATTATATGGCCGATCATTGGTGCCAAAAAGGCCATATCGTTCATTGCCTGAAAGGTGTCGTTACCACGGAGTTTGAAGATGGTGGTAACAGGGCTCTCACAACCGGAATGACCTATGTGGTTAGCGATGAACTCAGTTCACATCGTTCGGTTACCAAAGAAGGTGCTTTGCTTTTAATTATCGACGGAGATTTTTTAAAATTGAATAAATGATTTCTATCACTTTCCACAGCTTAACTATTGGGACTTAACCGTAAATAGTGAAATATTGAAATAGTGAAATAGTGAAATAAGGAAATATTGAAATAATGAAACTTTTGAGCTCCTGAACTTTTAACCCTTTCATTCAAGTTTCAGGTTTCAAGTTTCTAGTTTCAGGTTTCAAAATGCAAGTAGAGAATCAACATTTTACATTTTACATTTTACATTTTACATTTTAGATTCTTTTTTCTTCATTTAGCATTCAACAATTATCATTTATCACTCATAACTCATAACTAAAAAAATCATATCGATTTTTTTTCTATCTTTATTTCTTGAAAATCTTTCCGCTCCGGAGATGGCATTTGTTGATTAAAGATTTTCGCTTCCCAATCTTTGAAATGTTGATCAGTTTGAACAAATTGAAAATATATAAAACAACAATACCTAACTTATACATCCTTAAATGGATGGATAAGGTACAGTTTATGGATTTATATAAAAGTTAGCGGTCATGCTATGACGATAGTGCAAGCATGAAACTTTAGAATAAACAACGACAGGCATGGACAAAGGTTTTAAATATTGGTTGAGTTGGATTAGTGTGTTACCAATCTCATTAATTGCGGGAGTGTGTGTTGACTTTCCTGTTCATTGGGTTTTATATCGGACATTGAGTGGTGGCAACAGTCCTTTTATCACCCCCTATCCCGAACTTCCAGAAAGAATTTTAGCACCATTTTTTAGAGCATTGGTAATTGTTTGGGTTAGTGCATTAATTGCACCAGAACACAAATTCGAGACAGCAGTTATTTTAGCCACACTTTGGATTTTTGGAGTTGGGGCTTCTTTCGTCTTAGGTTATTTAGGTTTTCATACGGATAACATTCAACTTAATCTGACAGCAGACGGACTACCAGTAATAATGGGAGTTGTTGGTGCAGTTGTCGGACTTTATATCTTAAAGAAAAAATTATCAGGAGAACTAACTAAAACCACATAAATGGACAAAGCAAATACAATCGGAATGTTTATTTCGACATCACTAATGGCTGCAATACTTGGAGCTATTTCGGGACTTGTTTGGGCATTTGCTCTTAGCTGTCCATTAAAAAGCGGACTGTTTTACGGTGGCATAATCGGTTTAATTGTTGGACTTCTTTTTTTTCTATTTCAAAAGGCAGCAACATCTTCAGGTAATCTACAAAACAAAGAAGTATCATTTGCATCTGGCTCAATGATGACAATGATATTTATGATTTCAACTGTAATTGCTATCGTGGTCGGACTTGTAAGGTGGTTATTTTTTTGACAACTATTATGACAGACAATTTCAAGCGACACAACATCGTGGACAGAAAAGCACGAACCGGTATCAGCACCTACAAGAAATTGGGAGTTCAATGCTTAGATCAATCTTTGTGCTCCGTATCAAGTTCAGTGCTGGCAGACAGTTTTTTGCTTCGAAATCGCCAACTTCTTGTAGCTGCAAATCGTCATGCCCAAGTTTAAAAACAGCCTATGAAGCCTAAATTGTTATACTTTTAAAAGAAATTATGGAAATAGTTTTACCAGTAATATTAATAGGAGTTTTTTTATTATTAGGAATGATATTGACTTTGGTTGGAATACATAAAGATGTATATAAAAAACCGCCTCAATATAACACGCAACTACATATAAGTAAAGATATTTTCAACTACCCTATTTGGATGCAAAAGCTTAAATATTATTATACTGTACTAGGGGCTTTAGGATTCTTTGTTTTATTTTTTACTCCAATAACTTTACTTATTGACATAGATACAAATAAAAATCAAGTTTTACTATTCATAATTTCTTGCTTCATTTTCTTTATGGAATATATTTTATATAAAGGTTATGATACCTTTGCTAAAGAATTGAGAATTAATAAGTATAAGAAAAAATTAGATGAAATTGAATTTGAAAAAGCCAATATGAGCGATTACGAGTATAATGTTGCAAAAGAAAGAATATTAAAATTTAAATATTAACCTCAAAAGTTGGTAATGATTTTACAGAAAAAAACATTAGTGCGACTTCGAGACCTGATTAACGAAGAAACCGAATACAGGAAAGGGCATGAACTGGTTGCCTTTTTCAACGAGTTAGGATTTAAAGACTCTTATGGACAAGGATTTCCGTCAAGATGGATTTACACAGACTCAAGATTAGAAAAAATTAATGGAACCCCAGAACTTGACAAATGTATAAAAAAGGTTTTCGCCCCTGTAAATTTTGTTGGACGAATTGACGATCTTGATAAATTCATCGCTTACTTCAATCAGTTTCTTGTATTTGACGACTGGCAAGTAAAAAGAATCGGAAAAGAGATAACGTTTGCCAAGGCTGGAAAAATTGACTTCGAACAACAAAAAAGTGAAGTAAAAGAAGATGACTTCTTAAACCGTGAGTTTTCTGATATTTCAATTGAAAAGATTGGTCTCCACGGGACAATATCAGATGTTTTTAGTAGTAGATTTGATGAGATTCAAAAATGTTTTAGAGCAAAATCATGGCTTTCTGTGATTATCATGTCTGGAAGTACATTAGAAGGTTTGTTGTTAGGAGTGGCTTTAATAAATCCACAATTATTTAATTCTTCAAATTCTTCTCCAAAAACAAAGGAGGGGAAAGTCAAACAATTTCATTTATGGACACTTAGCAATTTTATAGATGTTGCTTCAGAGATTGGACTGCTAAAAGAGGATGTTAAAAAATTTAGTCACGCTCTTCGAGATTTTAGAAATTACATTCATCCCTTTGAGCAAATGAGTAGTAAATTTTATCCTGACGAGAAAACATCAAAAATTTGTTTACAAGTTTTAAATGCTGCAATATTTCAAATGACAAAAAATAAAAAATGAATAAAAGCCAGGGCATAATCGAGTAGGCTGCCCCACCAGCGTTAGCTGATGGGGAGAACCTCTCACACCACTGTACGTACGGGTCTCGTATACAGCGGTTCATTAAGATGTGGGGCAATCTTTACGTAGTAAGTAAGCAAAGCCTCGTAACCTCT
>JAHIVC010000022.1 GCA_018816945.1 Bacteroidota bacterium
GTTGGATATTTGTTTGCCCTCTGTATTACCACATAAAGACATACTTGTAGTCACCAGAAAAAAGCTGGCAAAACAGCGGAAACATCTTGAAAAACAATAGGTTATGACGAATTTTTGCTTGCTCGTTGGGGTGAACTTCCGCTACAGCAGCTACTAATGCACACACAGGTGCGGCAATTGCCGGTGCAGGCACAAAACAAAAATCAGCAGCTACTGTTCAGAAAAAGCACTGGATTGAATATCAGTTTGTAGATAAAGCAGGCAATCCTATAAGTGGTATTGAATATAAGTTTACAGCAATTCTCGGTGAAAAAAATTAAGGCATATTGCAGGTGTTGTTATTTAACTCAGTGCTATAGATTAAGGCACAATATCTTGGGTATCTATCTATCGAAACACACTACATATTGTGTTCTTTGTTTCAAAACATTATTTAAATAATGCTTATTTTTATTCCATGCAAAAAAAATATTTTCGCACAATTTTGGAAAAAAATCTTTACAAATTTACATATTTGTGTTAAAATTTCATAAAAGATATTCCTTGGGAGGGGAGTTTTATGAAATCTAAAAAACATTTAAGTTTCGGAAGTTTGCGTAGTGCTCTTTCTTTACTTTTTAATCATCTACCAGATAATCGACAAGCATCAAAAACAGATTATAGTATACACGATTGCTTAATGTCGGGATTTGCATGTATGTATTTTCAAGATCCATCATTGTTGCAATTTCAGGAACAACTAAGGGAAGCAAAAAATCGAGACAATTTACAAACCCTTTTTGGTGTTAAGAATATTCCCAAATCTACTCAGCTAAGGGATATTGTAGATGAGGTTAATAGCGAAGAGATTAGCCCAATTTTCGATGATTATTTTTCTCGATTACAGCGAGGAAAACATTTAACCCTTTATTATCAACTTTTTCCTGAATTGTATCTTTGTTCACTTGATGGAACACAATATTTTTATTCTGAAGATATTCACTGTTCAAAATGTTTAACAACAAAGCATAAAGAAGAAATTAGCAGTTACTCTCATAAGGTAATGCAAGCGGCAATAATGCATCCTGATATACGACAGGTAATTCCTTTAATGCCAGAGGAGATTCATAATACAGATGGAACTGAGAAACAGGATTGCGAAATAAATGCAGCCAAGCGATTGATACCAAAGATAAGGAAGTCCCATCCACAATTGGGTATCATTCTTAATGGAGATGGTCTTTTTTCGCATCAACCGTTTATTAAAGATGTATTGTCAGCCAGAATGCATTACCTGTTTGTAGCTAAGCCAGGGGATCATAAATATATGATGGAGTGGATTAATGCATATGAACCGGGTGAAATAAATAATTTACGGAGGATTGATAAGAAAGGACGGATTCATGAGTATGAATGGGTAAATGATGTGCCATTGAATGGAGGAGAAAATTCAATAAATACGAATTTTCTTAGATATAAAATCATTGCAAAGGGAAAAGACGGAAAGGAAGTAATTAATTATAAGAACAGTTGGGTTACAGACTTAGAGATAACTTCAAAAAATATAGAGACATTGGTACAAGGTGGTCGCTGTAGGTGGAAAATAGAGAATGAATGTTTTAACACACTCAAAAACCAGGGTTACCATATAGAACATAACTATGGTCATGGAAAAAAGAATCTGTGCTTTAATTTCTACCTTTTAACCCTGCTGGCATTTTACTTTCACCAGATTTTTGAGCTTACAGATCAATTATATCAATCGTGTCGTAAGAAATTTGGAAGTAAGAGGCATATGTGGGAAACCCTTCGGAGTTATATAAAGATATTGATTTTTGAGACATGGGAGGATTTACTTGATTTTGCCTTAACGCCAACAAAATACAAGATATGTTTTCAGTCTCCATAGTTGAGATAAGAAATCTTGTCTGCAAATTGGATGTCCATAGGTTTCTCACTCAGGAAGGTAGGGATTGGTGTATCCTGAATACAAAATTAGATGAGATTTATGTCGTCTATGAGGGATGAAATGACAGGCTAAATGTGCCTGAAAACATATATATTCTATTTTTGTCCAAGTAATATGCAATTTTAAGTGAAAACCCTATTTTTCATGTGTTCACCGAGAATTGCTGGAAGGAGTAATAATTATGCCTCAAGTAGTTATCCCTGATAAGCTATTTTTTACCATTAGTGAGACAGGTAAATTAACAGGCATAAAGTCTTATGTTTTAAGATATTGGGAAACAGAATTTAATGCCTTAAAGCCAGATAAAACAACTGGCGGACAGAGAAGATACCGTAAAAAAGATGTAGAATTGATACTGAAGATAAAGGATCTGTTATATGTTCAGGGGTATACTATTGCCGGGGCAAAAAGATTTCTTAAAAAACAGAAAAAAGTATCAGAAGAGGTAGCTGTCGCCAATGTTATTGGGTTGAAGAAGGAATTACGAGA